>NZ_JFHL01000021.1:126879-254202 GCF_003664995.1 Mesotoga sp. BH458_6_3_2_1
TTTTCAAGCAGAAGACGGCATACGAGATCGTGTGAAGAACATCCAAAAAAATTACTACGCTGTAGAGATATCCCATTCTCAGCACAAGTACGTTCTTACCCCTGGAAATGAATGCCATTGAAACCAGGACTCCGGCGATTAAGATCGCAGTAATTTCGATAAACGAGTGGAAAAGAAGATAATTCAAACGAGACACTGCCCACGAGGCTAGGGCGATCAATATCCATGCGGAAACGGTAATAGTCTTAGACATAACTTTACCTCCAATGAAAAGGAGACCTTCTCAAGTATATTCCCTTTAAGGCATGATAGCAAAAACCTGTCTCACTGGGCATCCCTGCAATACAGTGCCAACAGATCCTCCTGGCAGACGGAGATTCTCCGATCTGCCAACAATTCACCAATAGCAGTCTCAAGAAGCATTTCAAATCCTGTATACAATAAAGGGAATCATTTCAACAAATGATGACCGTTCTGGCAGAACCTGCGGAAGCAAAAATTCCTGGTCTGAAGAAAGTCGAAACAGAGATCTCTTTCAGCAAAGAATGCACACAATGTATAATAAAAGATGCATCATGAAAGGCATTCAGAGGTGAGCGAAAGTTCTTGGTTGGTGCTCAGAAAGGTGGAATAGATGAAGAAGACTATGAAGTTCTGGGATCTTGTCGCTTTAGAAGTAGGTATGACTATTGGTGCCGGCATATTTGTCTATATGCCGATAGCTTCTCAGAGCGCGGGAGTGGGAACAATAATGGCATTCGTTGTTGCCTTTGTTCCGATGTCAATTATAATGATAAACGTCATGTTGCTCGGATCGACACTTCCCACTACTGGAGGCACGTTCAAGTACGGCGCTTTCCTCTTCTCGCCCAAAGTTGCATTCCTAGGTCTCTGGGCCTATCTCTTCGGTGCGTTTGTCGGCCTGTTTCCGTTGAACGCGCTTGCACTGGCATCATATATGAAGGGTATCTGGGACGGGATCTCCCTGGTGCCCGTAGCTTTGATTATTCTCACCTTCTTCTATGTGGTCAACCTTATGGGTCTGAAAATGGCTTCAAGAGTGGAAATTATTTCTGTAGCTCTACTTTTTATTGCTATCGCAATCTACACTGTGCCTGGCATTGGCAGAATCGAAGCGAGCAACTTCGAAGGCGTTTTCGCGAAAGGGATCGGTTCGATAATATACGCTTCGGCGCTCCTGACTTTCACGTTCGCGGGCTCTAACGCAGTGATTGAGCTTGGCGGAGAAGTGGAAAATGCCAAGAAGAATCTCCCGCTTTCCGTAATCTTTTCTCTTACAGTAGTTTTGACCTGTTATCTCTTAATGGCTGCCGTTTCCTTTGGAATTGGTGGAAAGCTGCTGGAAGGTGGTACTCTGAACGATGTCGCCTCGAATTACCTCAGCGGATTTCTTTTCTACGTCTTCGCATTCGGTGGCCCGATTCTCGCAATTGCTACAACGATTAACGCGACATACATGTGGGGGACGAGATCTTTGCTTGCACTGTGCAAACTTCGAGTATTCCCCTCGAAACTCGGACTGGTCAACAAGAGAGGAACACCGTGGGTTTTGCTGACGATTATTTGGCTTCTCTCTTCCATTATGCTGATTTCAGTCGGCGAATCTGGACTGAACCTATTTGCAGCCTTCGCTTCGATTGGAGGAATCGCGGTGATTATTCCCACGATGTTTGCAGTTTTCAAACTGAAGAAGAATGAAACGCTTAGAAAGATGGCTCCTGCAATTGTTAAGAAGAAATGGTTCATCTTCATTCCCATTCTCGGTGTGGTGTTTTCAATAGTTATAATGCTTATTCTTCTCTACCAGGTAGGAGTGGACTTCAGTACCTCTTTCTTCCTGTTCTTCATCGTCTGGGAAGTAATCGGAATGATATACTTCATCTTCAGATTAAGGTACCTAGATCGTATGGAGAAGAATGTATTCTCCGAAAATGACCTCTCGGTCTTTGATGATTGAGCTGTTGGACTTAGTAATCCCGAACTTGTTTCGCGATCCGAGCTTCTGAGGAACCGTGATTGGGGATAGCCGGTGAGGGCGTCGGGAATCGCAAAATGAACTGGTCCTCCGTTGAACGGCTCTCAGTTGATCGATAAGAAGAATCGAGATTCCGATTCAGGTTAAGAATGGCGGACTGTGATGTTTTCTGGATAAATAGACTTTATCATCACGGAAGTAATTTCTAGAAGTTTAGAGTAATCGTTTGCAAAATGCACCGGCAAAGGGGAAAACCTTCGCCGGTGTTTTTGAGTACCTCGCTATGGTAGTCGGATCAGTTAGCGCAATATCTTAATGTTTCCATTATTCTTTCCAGTACAGGTTCGTACTGAGTCCAGAAGCCTGTCTTCGCAGCAAAGCCGACTGAAAGGCAGTATCCATCATCTCCAGGTTCGTAAACATGGGAATAGATAGTCCTTTCAACACCCCATTGCGGTGCCGTAAGCTCTATCCAGATTCCCTGTTCTCCGGCTATTAGCCTTTCGAATTCTTCAACGACTTCCATGTTCAGTCTTGTTTCCTCTTCTTCTTTCTCAAGGAACTCCGGTTTCACTCTAGCGATGACAAAGAAAATATTCTCGGACCCGGGTTCAGCATCAAACCATCTGCTTACCGGCTTCGAATTCTCATCGCCCTCCAATTCAAGTCTGTACCCCTCCGTATCATCGAACCAGGCCGAAGGTACTTCATAGCACAATCCATCAGAAGAAACTTCTATCCATTCTGTCAGAACGGTCTCTTGAACGACTTCTTGAGTATTCTCAGGGGGCACTTCCTCACTTTCGGACTCATTCATGAGCTCATCCTTTCCTATCCATGGATCGAATGATACGCTGTCGCTAACGGGATTTCCTGTTCCCCGGTTGTTAATAGAAGGATTATGCGGTCCCGATATATCGCCCCACCAGCAATCGACTGCGACGGCTTCTACCGGGCTATCGTTCCTTATCCCATAGACAACATTCCCTTCAAAAACACAGTCCGTGAATTCTAGCGGAACGGTCTGCTGAGACGAGATGCCCACTCCTGTTGAATTCTCAAGGAATGAAGAGCCGGAGACTTCCAAATGACCTGAACTGTTACTCACCAGAAGACCGTCACCGGCAATTCGAGAGATCACTGAATTTCTTAACATCAGCGATCCTGAACCTGTCTTGAAGATCCCTGCCTTGTCTCCATAACCGGCATACATTATTCTGACCCAGTCAAGTTCTGCACTACCCTCTTCCTGTATGTAGATCGACCTCCACCAACCAGGTTCAGGAAGTGAGGCATCACCATCATGATTTGCGTCTCCCCCAGCGGAATCATAACGCCAATCGGTAAATGTTATCGGCTCTTCCTCGGTCCCAATCGACTTAAGCCGGCCGGAAATCCTCAATCCCCTGTATTCCGCAAACTTCAAGACAGTACCGGGCCTTATTTCAAGAGTCGCATCTTTTGAGACTGTTATTTCAGCTGAGATATAGAAAGAATACTCACTGCTTAGACCAAAGACCGTATCGGCGTCTATTGTCCCGCCATCAACATGTACATCTATCGCGTTTTCCTCGAATCGAGCCAGCGGATCATCGAAAGAGACATTAACGGCCAACCTTACTCCTGTTCCATTTCTAAGGAAATGGTTGTTCGAGAGATTAAGGCTTGAATATCCTGCGAGAATCTTTAGTGCATCTCCAGAAACATCATGGATATTGGAGTTGGTCAGTGTGAATGATCCCGAACCGGCTCTTACAATGCCATTTTGCGAATAGCCGATGTCAACGAAGTCCAGTTCAGCCGATCCGGATTCTCTAATATTTATGGAGTTCCACCAGCCCTTGACCGGCAAGGTATCATCGACATCTCTATTGGAATCGCCACCAGCGGAATCATCACGTTGATCGGTGAAGAAGACGGGTTCTTCTTCAGTTCCAAGCGCGATGAACTCCCCATCGACAGTGATCATAGAGTTTTGAGTCATCTTAACTACAGTTCCCGGCTTTATTTCAAGTCTCGCATCTCTTGTAATTGAAGTGCTGCCGCTGAGAAGTATGGAGAGGTGCTTAGGGACTCTCCAGATAACACTACCGCTAATAGTTGCCGCTTCTACATAGATGTCTTTGCTGTTTTCAGAGAAGTAGGTTTCGTCATCTAAAATCAGAGAAGCGTTTGCGACTGTCCTTACACCCGTATCATTGGATACGAAGACGGATTCTTCTACCGAAACCCCGTCCGTCCTGCAGTTCAGTCCGGCTTCGGAGTTTTCAGAGAAAGTCGATCTGTCGATCTTAACTCCTCCGGCAGCATTATCTGCTCTGAAGCCATCCCCTGCAACCTTTTCAATTACCGTGTCTGTAATCGAAACCACTCCAGTACTGCTCTTTAGAACCCCGGACCGATCACCGTATCCGGCGTATCGAATCATACAGTGTTCGAAACTCGCCGTGCCGTCAGTCATAATTCCTATCGATCTCCACCAGCCAGGAGCGGGGGCCGTTTCTCCACCATCTCTGTTCGTATCTCCACCAACAACATCATCTCTCAAGTCGGTGAAGCAGATTGGCAAATCCGCTTCTCCCAATGCCTCGAGACTTCCGTAAACAAGGATTCTGTTGTTCTGCCTGAATTTGACCACCGTACCAGGGAGAATGCTCAGAGAAGCGCCGGCCGCGATGCTCACGTCACCAGTTATGACCATAGAGTAGTCGCTGCTCGATCCCCACGATGTTGCAACACTTATCGCCCCACCATCAAGATGAATATCTGTTGAGTTGCCTTCGAACGTGGTGGTTACATCGGCAAATGAAGCGTTTATGCCCAACCTGACTCCAATCGTGTTGTAAGAATACTCGTTCTGAAAGTGCTCGAAGGACGAATAACCTGAAGATAAGCGTAGACCGTCTCCAGAAGTGTGCGACAGAACTGAATTCGATATCCTTAGAGAGCCGGTTCCACTCTTCAATATCGCAGCCCCATCGGAACGACCGGCATAGGCAATTCTACACCAGTCGAAAATGGCCTTACCTTCATTGCGGATATTGATAGACCTCCACCAGCCTGCTTCTGGCAAAGAACCATCGCCCGGTATTACCCCTCCAACCAAGTTGTCCCTTGTCTCAGTGAAAAAGATAGGGTTATCCTCGGTTCCGCTCGCGATTAGTTCTCCGTCCACCGCCAGGAATGAGTTCTGAGCAATTTTTATCACGCTGCCGGGCTTAACGGTAAGACTTGCCCCCGATGCAACTGAAACACTGCCATTCATTAATATGGATATGTAGTCAGGTGCTCCCCACGTCACTTTGCCTGAGATTGTGGCGGGGTCGATCTGTATTGAAGTATTGTTCCCATCAAAATAGGTCTGTTCATCAACCTCGACCGAACAGCCCGCCGGGAGTCTTATCCCAATTCCGTTGGAAGCTATGGTCAGCGCCTCAATGTGGACGCCGTCAGTTTTATAGTACAGTCCGGCGCCTGTGTTGTAAGAGAGTGTTGAATACCTTACTTCCGCACCGCCTGAGGCATTGTCGATCCTCAATCCGTCACCGGTAACGTCGTGAATCGTGCTGTTGAGAATAGAAAAGGCGCCAGTGCTGCTCTTTATCACTCCTGCCATGTCACTTACTCCAAGATACCCGATTGTACAATGCTCAAAGTTCGCGGTACCTTCTGTAAGCAGGCTTATGCTGCGCCACCAGCCGCTTGCAGGAACGGTGGCTTCGCCGTCTCTGTTTGCGTCCCCTCCGACAAGGTCGTTTCTAAAGTCTGTAAAGTAGATCGGGGCGCTTTCTTGACCGACTGCTTCAAGATGACCGTAGACGATGATTCTGTTGTTCTGCCTAAGCTTGATTACAGTACCAGGCATCACTTTCAATGAAGCTCCCGCAGCGACAACAATGTCGCCGCCCGTTACCATCGAATACTCGCTGCTTGCACCCCATACTACTCTGGAGCTAATCGTCCCGCCGTCAAGATGTACGTCGAGATCGTTACTTTCAAAACGGGAAGTGAAATCAGAGAAAGATGAATTTATTCCCAATCGCATACCAACCGAGTTATACCCGAAATAGTTGTCCGAAGATTCAAATAGAGAATACCCTGCAGCTACTCTAAGCCCGTCCCCGGAGCTTCTTACAATCGCTGAATTGGATATCCTGATAGAGCCCGTCCCACTCTTGAGCAGAGTTGCACCATCCGATCTACCTCCGTATGCAAGAGTACACCATTCAAGAACTGCCGAGCCTTCATTCTGGATGTTGATAGATCTCCACCATCCCTCTTCAGCGATCGTCTCACTGCCATCTCTATTAGCATCCCCTCCGACAGTATCATCGCGCAAATCGGTGAAGTAGATCTGCTGATCTTCTTTTCCTCTTGCCTGAAGTTGACCGTAAACCAAAAACCTGTTGTTCTGTCTCAGTTTGACAACCGTTCCCGGAGCTACTTCTAACGATGCTCCTGCGTTTATAGAAATATCTCCGGTAACCGTCATGGAGTAATCACAACTGGCTCCCCACTTTACGATTCCAGTGATCGCTCCGCCGTCAAGATGGATGTCAACCTGGTTCGAAATAAAGGTCGAACTCTGATCAGAGTAGGATGCATTTATTCCGAGCCTAATCCCGTTTGTGTTATACATGAAGGTATTATTGATACTCTCAAAGGAGGAGTACCCTGCCGAAATCCGAAGGCCATCTCCCATAACCCTTCTAACAACGGAATTGACGAGTCTCAGAGAACCCGATCCAGCTTTGAGAATGCCGGCCCCCGTTGACGCTCCTGCAAAGGAGACTTCGCACCACTCAAGAAATGCCGAACCTTCTCCCTGAATGTTGATCGATCTCCACCAACCTGGTACCTGAGCAGTACCGGTGAAGACAATCGGGTTTGCCTCGTTGCCAACGGCCCTCAGCGTACCATTAACGATGAAATCCTGATTTTGGACTATGAGAACTTCCACGCCGGGCTCTATTGTGAGGATAACGTTTGGAGAAATCGTTATTGTCGCCCTAACCAGGTACGGGCTACGCGAGATTGTCCAGACCGTGTCCTCGGCAATAGTCCCGGAAACCTCTGTGGGAGGTTTGTAATTGTCAACAGGTGTTTCCATGTTCTCCGCAAAAAGCAATCCAAAAGGTATAAGAAGCATTATCAGCAGCCAAGATCTTACGAACTCTAAAATGTGCACCAAAACTCTCTTCATGTGGCACCTCCGAGTTGTCCCAGGCTTTGTAGAACTTTAATCGGAGAGCGACTGTATTCCTATCAAAGCCATCGTATGAACAGATTATACATTCGTCTCGAAGCAATCCCTTGCAGAAGTGAACAGATAAAACAACGCAAGAAAGAAACCACAGAAGAAACTTTTGCTATAACAACTGAAGCCAGACCCTCTGACTCAATCCCATTGCCACGCTCTTCCCCGCAGACTCGTTGACAGGGAAATCGTAGTTCTATGGCGAAGCGATACTGAATCCGAAGAACCTGTGAATTCGAAAGTATCGCAGTTCTACAGAAAGAATGCTTCTGTAGACATCCTCAATGCTCAGTACTGCCGCAAATTGAGAAGCTGACGTTAATCAAAGAGAGCCGTTGAAATTGTCGTCGTAACCAACTATTGTGTTTGCGTGATTAGTATCGGGATAAATGTATGTTGATGTGTTCCAGACATCTTTCTCTGTAAGGTTCTTGTACTGATTAGCGTCTACTGAAACAGATACCAGATAACCCGCGGCGAGATAGGACTTGATAGTCAGTATGTCCTGATCGGTCCTTACCGTCAAGTAACTAATCACATTCAGGCTGTTCCTGTATCTAGGCGCTTCTCTCCATGCAGATTCGGAAGGCCATGAAGTGTGATCGCTCGTATCGTAAGGCATCCTCTCCCAGCTGCTCACTCCCACTCTCGACAAAAGTTTCTGGGCATCCAGGTAAGATGACCCGCCATCTTCCCCATCATTTATCTGATGATATATAAAATCAGGACTGAATATCCTGTTCTGATACGAAGGAGTAGGTTCACCGCCATTTGTCCAACTTGCACCGCTGAGGTCCCAGCCTCTGTCCCTGGCCTCATAGAAAGTGGAAGTATAGTACCCATTTGAAAAGGCTACGCACGAGCCCTCGCTGCCCTGATCTCCTACGGGAGGAAAGTAATTCGAAACGGAATGATCTACAGTTGATGGTAAGCTTCCCTGGGCTGAGAAGTCGTCCATCAAATGCCAGGTCCTGGCGATTTCATCCCAATCGTCTTCAGAAGGAGGACGCAGACCAGTACCGTGTCCGTCAATGATCTCATTGTAGTTTCCTCCTTCTTCGAGGACCCCTAGGTCTGCTTTAAGAAGTTCGAGCATTTCCGTTGATAATCCCTGCCTTATGCTTGAAAGGTAGTATGAAGAGCCCTGTGCTGCAACAACATTATAAATCTGCACGTTCACGAATGAGTTGTTTACGGTGTTCTTTGGTGTCTCGGTCGAAGTGTATATCGCGACGGGAGTTCCAGATTGATAACTGTCGAATACTTCCACCGAAAAGAACTCGATAGTTCCCGTAGTGAAGTTTCTGAAGGAATCAAATACCTTCAGGAACAACGTGTCGTCATCAAATGGAAGGAGCTCGGTGATATCCAGCACCATCTTGTTGTCCGGGAAAGGATATTGCCCTCCCCGATAGCTATAGTCATCGAATCTCTTCTCTCTTTTGGGGGACGAAGGGTTGCCGACCCCAACCGTTATCTCGCAATCATCTCTTATTCCATGCGAGATCTCGAATACAGCTATTGCTCTCGGTTCGTAGTCGTCTCTTGGATCTATAGTGAAACAGCGAACCTGGTTCTCCTTCATCGCTTCGTACGTGATGTACAGAAATCCGTCCGGAACGTTCTCCCAACCACCGACTCCCCACGAATTCACGACCTTGAAAGCCCCCATCTCCTGCGGAGGAATACTGTATGTAAAACTCCAGAGAGCCTCTTCGGAATACGCGCCCCTGTCGTCCCGTCCCCTGACTCTGAATGAGTGGCTTCCCTCTGAGTAACCACTCCACGTATAGTTCGTCCCGAGTCCAAAATCGATCCAATCACCGTTGTCTTTGCTGTATTCATACTTCGCTATCGTGCCATCTGAGTCGCTGCCTGTCCATGAAAACGAGTTGCTTGACACGAATATATCGCCTTCAAGACCGCCAGTCTTTGTAATTACCGGGGGCTGATTCGCATAGCTGTAAGTGAATGACCAGATAACTATCTGCGAATACGTGCCTCCATCATCCAGAGCGCGAACCTCGAAGACATGATTTCCTTCTGAGTATCCCCTCCACGTATAACTCAAGTCAGTACCTACACTTATCCAGTCACCGCGGTCCTTTCTGTATTCATACCGTTCAATCGATCCATCGGAATCGCTTCCGGTCCAGGTGAATGTATTGAGGTACCTGGTAGTATCGCCTTCAATTCCACCGGTCTTTGTAACTGTAGGAGCATTATTGTGCAGTACATATTCGAAATTCCAGACAAGAGTTGGAGAATATGATCCTTCATCGTCTCTAGCCCTAACCTCAAAAGAGTGATTCCCGATAGAGTAGCCGCTCCAGACGTATTCGTTTTCCATTCCGATGTTAGTCCAGACCCCTGCGTCTTTTCTGTATTCGTATTCAACTATTGTGCCATCGGGATCACTGCCCGACCAGGAAAAGGCGTTTGTGGCGTTCTCCGTCTCTCCTTCAAGACCACCGGTCTTTGTAACTGCTGGCGGTACATTAGGAGGGTCGTAATAGAAGCTCCAAACTATGATTTCCGAATAGGCCCCTTCATTGTCCTGAGCCCTTACTTCGAAAGTGTGTTCTCCTTCGGAATAACCGTTCCATGTGTATTCAGTTGAAAGCTCTGCATCGACCCACTCTCCA
The DNA here is from genome assembly GCF_003664995.1 of Mesotoga sp. BH458_6_3_2_1. Classification (NCBI taxonomy): domain Bacteria; kingdom Thermotogati; phylum Thermotogota; class Thermotogae; order Kosmotogales; family Kosmotogaceae; genus Mesotoga; species Mesotoga sp. BH458_6_3_2_1. The sequence goes on from NZ_JFHL01000021.1 coordinate 136,778, forward strand.
GAGTCTTTTCTAATTTCGTATCGCACTATTTCACCATCTGGGTCGTTTCCGGTCCAAGAGAAGGTATTACTCGACTCTTCAGTCTCTCCTTCAAGGCCACCGGTCTTTGTCACTGCTGGTGGCACGTTGGGAGGGTCGTAATTGAAGGTCCAGACAATTATTTCCGAATAGGCCCCTTCATCGTCCTGAGCCCTTACTTCAAATGTATGCTCGCCTTCGGAATAACCGTTCCATGTGTATTCAGTTGAAAGCTCTGCATCGACCCACTCTCCAGAGTCTTTTCTAATTTCGTATCGTACTATCTCACCATCTGGATCGTTTCCAGTCCACGAGAATGTATTACTTGACTCTTCAGTCTCTCCTTCAAGGCCACCGGTCTTTGTCACTGCTGGTGGCACGTTGGGAGGGTCGTAATTGAAGGTCCAGACAATTATTTCCGAATAGGCTCCTTCATTGTCGAGCGCCCTGACTTCAAATGTATGCTCACCTTCGGAATAACCGTTCCATGTGTATTCAGTTGAAAGCTCCGTATCGATCCACTCTCCAGAGTCTTTTCTAATTTCGTATCGCACTATTTCACCATCTGGATCGTTTCCGTTCCACGAGAAAGCATTGCTTGACTCTTCCGTTTCTCCTTCAAGGCCACCGGTCTTTGTCACTGCTGGTGGCACATTTGGAGGATCGTAATTGAAGGTCCAGACGATTATCTCCGAATAGGCCCCTTCATTGTCCTGAGCCCTTACTTCAAATGTATGCTCGCCTTCGGAGTATTCGCTCCATGTATAACCGGTTTCGTTTCCGTTGCTCTCCCAGTCAGCGAAGTCTTTTCTAAACTCATATCTTATGATTGAACCGTCGGCGTCACTTCCCGACCATAAGAATGTACAGCTGTCCGTAGTTACTTTGCCGCTAGCTCCATCGAGCTTCACAACTTCGGGCGATTTGTTCACTGCTGGACAACCGAGCAGCAGGAAAATCAAAGACAAAGACAGAACGAAAAGGATATACTTCTTCAAGTTTCTCTCCCCCTACTAAATGCTCCAAACAGAGCTGGCTAAATAACAAGTTGGCAAATTCGAGAAAAAGATGAGGCCAATCCAATCGTTAATTACATAACATGGCAGATGCAATACGAAAGAACCGTCAGAAAGACCACATATGATTAGTTTATCATCTGAATATTCCATCGGGTCTTTTCGAAATGTCATTTCCGCTACCAGTAGTTATCCGCCGTCGCTCTTGACGAATGAATCCTCGCGTAGTTCCCTGAAAGCAAGTTCAAGTTCCTCATTTGTGTTCATAACTATGGGGCCTCCCCATGCAATGGGCTCTTTCAAAGGCTTCCCTGACAAAAGAAGAAACCTAATCCCCTCTGTCCCTGCTTTGATCCAAAATTGCTCACCCTCACCAAAGAGAACTGCTCGCTTGTTCTCGATGACTTCGGGTTGGCCAGGATCAAAACTTCCACTGCCAAGCAGAATGTATATGAACAGAGTGGATCCATCCTCAGACTTGTATGACCATTCCTTCCCCGCATCGAGCAACACGTCAAGATATGTGGCCTTCACGTACCTGCCTTCAAAGGCTCCTGTTGATTCCTTGTAAGACCCGGCGATTACTTTTATTCTTGCGCCTTCTTCAGTTACAATCGGAACGTTTTCACTTCTTATATCACCGTATCTCGGATCAGTCATCTTATCCTTTGCCGGAAGATTCAACCACAACTGAACCCCAAGCATCCTCTCTGCTGGCTTGGGCATCTCCTGATGGATAATTCCCGAACCCGCGGTCATCCACTGACAGTCACCATCTAGTATCTCTCCTTTGTTACCAAGGCTGTCACCGTGTTCGATAATCCCGCTAACAAGATAAGTTACGGTCTCGATACCCCTATGAGGATGCCAAGGGAAACCCTTTACATAGTCCTCCGGGTCAGTGGAATCAAAGGCGTCTAGCAGAAGAAAGGGATCAAAGTCTTCAACGTCTCTATGACCCAAAACCCTAACGAGTTTTACTCCGGCCCCATCAACGGCAGCTCTCCCCGTCACGATCTTGCTGATTTTCCGTATTCTGCTCATTGTCATTCTCCTCTTAGCTCCGCGACGGATTCTTATATATCAGTACTAAGAACCTTCTCGCATAAAATGGTATTTCCAGATCTCCAGCATTGAATGACCTTCTTTATGAATCTCATTATCTATTATCCCAGATAAGCCTGTAAGAATATCCTCATTAGTTATATCACAGTCAATAGGAAGGCCGGACCTTGTTTGGCCCGGCTTTAAGGCATGGGGTGAGAAAGGTAATGAAAGTTTTCACTGTCAGTCCTGCTGTGCCTGGTAATTAGTCACCTCTAACTTCACTTCTATATCGGGGGTCATACTTACCTTTAGGGTTCTTCAATTCATCTTCAAATAGATTTTAAGATAGGATTTTGGGAGTATTGTCGCAGAAGTATGGGAAAAGATGATAGATAACCTGAAAGTTGTCTTCATTTCTCGGCAAACCTCGTTGAAACAGCATGGCATGCCAAGAAAGGGAAGATTGAGAAATCTGCAGATCACTGAGCGCATAATCATTCGATCTCTTTGGATTCACAGGAGATGATGATAGAATTCCGGTGTGCACAAAACATCTAAGAGCAATTTTGCAAAGAAGATGAACCGGTCGGAAAGGTGTCGTTGCCGGAGGTCATAGACACCATCCGGATGCAATGAATGCGAATTAGTATTCGGCAACAGTCGCTATCTGTGAATCCCCTTCTAGATACCCGTTATCCTTTCATACTTTCACAAAATCGTATACACCTACCTGTCGATACTTACAGAGAAATGTTCGAAGTTCGTGCAAATTTCCCTTTGCTTTGCAGTTTTCTCTTTGTTTTCTAAATGGCGAGACATTTTTGAATACTTATCTGAAAGCATATGCTGATCTTGAAAAGAACAGTTTTCTTCAGCCGAGCTTACAGAGATATTTTGAAATCGTCTGATAATCTTGAAAACTTCAAGGAGGTATGAATATGAAACGTCTGTTGGTCCTTCTTTTCGTGGTGCTTTCGACCATAGTCTATTGCAGCGACCCCTACTTCACCGAGGAGAATGTTAACCTGTTTATTGAACAGCTCGAGTCGGAAGGGTTCATCGTGCAGCAAGGTACATTTTACTCATTCGATATGCCCGATCTCTTCTCAAACTACATTACGCCCAGCTGTTACGGAAACAATGCCGATACACCTTACTGTGTTTACTATATGCCGCCGGCTCCCTATCAGACTGTCAAGAATACCTTCCCTTTCACTTTCAGACTTAGGGAAGACGAAGCTGTGGTTTTTCTGGGATGGACTCCCCCAGAAGTGAAGTACTTCAGTTACGAAACGCTTCTGATGTTTCGATACCTGCCATATGTCGAAGGACCAGTAAGGATATTCGGAGGTGTGGGAGACACGGTGAACATAACAAACGTAAAGGCGGGAGATTCCATTCTTGAGAAGACAGCCGGCACTGTGTACAATGCCCCAATGATAATAATTACAACCCCCGACAGAAATGTCGACAGGATTATCAGAGAGACTGCCAGAGAAGTCGGTTTTACCGAGGACATAATGAACACAGACGTTGTGCCTTCGGTTCTGCTGAATCTAGGAATCGAAGAGGACTGTGACGAACTCATAATAGGCGCACGTTTCGCATTCTTCAATAATCCGGATGACAAAGCCTACGCATTGGATCCCTCCGCTCTCGAAGACGGGAAATTCTGGATGGAGCCACCCTACAGTTCAAACCGTAGAGGATGGGTCTTACGTGTAACACCGTCGGATCCAATTGAACTTGATCCCTACCCTGTTCCGAATCTGACCCCTAGAGATACGGGAGATTATTCGGAGTTAAACCTCAAATCGACAATGGACAGTCTTGAAGAGGCAATTATTTATCACTACTCGGATCTGAACGCAGATGTTTTGCGAACTTACAGGTGGGTAGATATAAGTTACCATGCGATCCAGAACAATACCGACGTCCTGGGAGACAGCAGAGATGCAATCTATCTTAAAAGTGATCCATTTGCCCTCGAAGAAGACCCGGATGATTTTGCTATAGTATTCGGGCCTATTCACTCTCTTACGGGAAAGGCTATCTACTCGAGTTTTGTTGTCTATTCAAATGATCTTGTAAAGGACCTGCTTCCTTACGAATCACGTATCCTTTATGGATTCCTAAGCATTAACAGCGAAAGGAGTGCCGAAACCAAGCTCGGACTGCCGGGAAGTGCGGAGAGATTTCTTCCTGACGATCCAAGTGCAAAGTATTTCTACGTTTGGAAAGTATCCAAGAACAATCCCGATAATGAAGACTACTGCCTCTTATTACCGGAACCGACATTGAAAAGGATCACATATGACGAATTGATGATAGGCTTCCGTGCTTATGTAAATCCCACAACCGGTGTGGGGCCATCTTATGAAGAGATACTGATGGATAAAGTAATACATTTCAGTCCAAAAAAGTAGTCCGTCAATGACCCGTGGTCAGGGGTAGGAGGTTTGGGGTTGGAAAGAGCAAAAGAAACTGGTTGACTGTTTAACGGTTCTCCGTTCGCCGAGGAGAACCAATAACATCGAGATTCCGTCCAGGAGCTTTGTCGGAATAACGGAATCTAGCCTTTAGGAATAACCGTTAGTTGTCATCCCGAACTTGTTTCGGGATCTGGGCTTTGGAGAAACCGTGGTTGGGGGTCGGAGGTCGGGGGTTGGAAAGAACGACTGAAAACCTGATTACCGCTGAATGGTTCTCCGTTCTCCGAATAAAAAACCTGTTCTTCGTTCTTGGTCAAGGTGAAAAAACGAGAGATTCTGAATCAAGTTCAGCATGACGGAATCCCTCACGAAGAACCCGGAACCTGGGCGCGTAGCGTCGGAACGAAGAAACGGTATTCTTGACGGGGACGGTGGATCCTTGACGGGCAACATGGTTTTCATCAGCGACCAGCGGTTCTTTCCTTGCAACTCGGAACAGTCAACTCCTAACTGCTCTTCGAAGGACGGGGTCATAATCTTGAACTTAGTACCAGGGACGACCTTACTCCAGAGTGAGTTGATATGATGTAAGATCTTAGTTTTCATACCTCTGCATTCCTAAGAAATAGTTGACGTAAAACGGCAGAGGCTGCTCTTCACAGCGCTAAATACTACTTCTAAAGCAAAATCAAGAAAGGTTTTTCAGTATCTCTGTTAGCAATTTTGAGATATACTAATATGTAACAATATGAGCGATTGAATTATTATTTGGAATGAATTAAAATAGATAACTTATGTGTGTCCAGCAAGTTGAGCGGCTGGAATAATCGCAACTTTATTCTTGTGGGTGACCGATGGGTGAAAAGAGGATAGTCTCGTCAATATTGTTCATTGCTGTGATCCTTTCACTGGGTCTAGCTTTGACAAACTACGTAGATCCGACGGGATATCCGGCATTTTGGCCGGATAATCCAAGCCCCGCACTGGCATCCTTCGAATTTTCCACAACAGCCGATTTGCTTGACTATTACCCCACAGGAGCCTGGAGTGTGTCCGGTGGTCTGCTGAGTATTACCAGTAATGGACAGAGTCGCGCCATTCTTAATGGTAGTGAAGCCTGGACTGACTACTCTTTGAAGGTTCTTGCAAGGGTGGTCGGAGCGGAAGATTCCAGCTATAAGGTATTTGCTCGCACAACAGGAGGAGCCAGCGGTTTCGACGGATACGCGTTTGAAATAGACACGAACTATTCAAATCGATTCGCCATAAAGAGAATTGTAAATGGAATAGAGTCGGCAACCCTAATTACATCGGTAACCTCGACAGGTTTCGACTGGAATCAGTGGCAGGAAATCTCGGTAACCGTTATCGGAAATGAATTCAGCATGCATATCAACGGTATAGAGGTTCTCAGATACACCGACACGGAAGATCCCTATTTAAGCGGAAATGTAGGCCTAGGTTGTGATGGAACTATTCAATTAGAGTTCGACTACGTAAGAGTCTACAACGCTAGCGTTGATCTAAGAGAATGGATTCCATACACCTACTCAGGAGATCAGGTTTATGATGAATCAGGTAGTGCGGATGGTTCCAGCGGCGGATCTGTAAACCCTTCACAAGTAGATATCGTCAGCACGCCCTCTCTCCCCTCTGTAATGGTCTACTTCGACTCCGGAGTAATGATGTTCAGAATAGTACTGGGCGGAAATCCTCTTTCATTATCCGGGAGGGGCACTCCATATACATCTTCAACCTGGGTGATTCTTATTGACGTTGACGGAGACGGATACAGAGACTTTGCGGTCGAACTCGACGGAACGGATTCAGGAAACGCTCCTGACGATATAAGGATCTTCTACGGAGAAATCAACGACCAGTATCTTTATGACGGTGATATGCTTTGGAAGCAGGACAGCGCAAGGCACAGATACAATCCTACGGACAGCGACGGCGAGCCCGAAAAACCTGCGAACTGGGATGTAGATCCATCACCTTCTGTGTGGGATTTTTCGAGGACCAGGGTTACGGAATACAGTGATCCAATAGCCGGCACGGTTTACATTCTAGATATTCAGGTTCCTCTTTCGGCGCTTGACGCAACTGCAGTAGGCGGGCCGAAGCTCACAACCAGCTCAGTCTTCCAGCTTGCTTTCACCACAAGCGCCAATACAAACAACCCCGTTCAAAAGGACCTGGCTTATCAGGGAATTTTCAACATGGACACAAATAGCCCCGTTCTCTTTGGCGACCCTATAAACACTTCCGGGCAGATAAGTCAGATCCCTCTGACATCGAAGATTACGGTAACGGGATGCGGACCTTCTCTAGTCGAGGCCTTGGTACAGGATGCCAGTATTCTGGTCGATGGCCAGGTACGATCATCTGTTACGGGCGTGGAGTTCTTCTATTACTTCGATTTCAACGAAAACGGACTTGCGGATGACGGATTTGACTGGATATCAATTGGCAACGCTACTTCCGTTGACGGATTCAATCCTTGGAGATTTAGCTGGGACACTTCACAGATTCCCAGGGGGAATTACATAGTTAAAGCCGTGGTTGTCGATTATCAGGGGAACACAATGGACTCGTATCTTCAGTACACTGACGGTGATCTGAGGCAGATAGCTCACTTCGAAAATGTTTGCAGCAGCCTGAGCCTTTCGATTTCAGGGACTGTCTTTGAGGATTCACAGGCCGACGGCTACCCATTCTCCGCTGGCACCGATCTACCAGAAGAAGGGGTTCGCGTAAGACTGTACAGAGAAATCGACGGCAATGGCATTCTTAGCGCTGGCGATTCTTTTCTTGGAGAAACTACCACCGATAGCAGCGGACTGTACACATTCGGTTTTCTGCCTCCTTACAGATACTACGTTGTAGTTAACTCGAGGGATGTCTCTCCTTCGAGAATAAACTCTGGCTTCGCTGAAGATGTCGTCTGGGCCGAACAGACCTACAAGCGTGAGTTTTTCGACGGTGTCTATCTCGATTCGCAGGCCTTCGGCGGTATAGATCCAGAGGCATCTGATAATTTTTCGATTAGCTCCACGGCTGTTGATGACAGCAACTTTGAGCATCGGTCCATTGTAGATATTACGGGAGCGACTGAAACTGTGTATGGAATCGACCACGGCTTTTCCTTCAACGTTGTCGTGAACAACGGGGATTCCGGAGTGAATGATCCAGGAACAGATGGAAACCAGGGAAGCCTCAGGCAGTTTGTGCTGAATTCTAACGCGATTGCAGGAGAAAACGCGGTAAGGTTCGTATTGATGACCCCGCAAAACTCCTTCTCAGGTGAGAATTCTTGGTGGACATTCAAACCGCTTTCCGCTCTTCCGGAGATTGTTGACACCAATACTATTATAGATGGCACTGTGTTCAGTATTGCTGGTGAAACCATTGATACTAACCTATCCACATTTGGAGGTGGAGTGGCTGGAACAGACGGTATCGCTGTACCGGCAGTTGCAGGCACGGAAGTTGAAATCGACTGCAACGACTTGGCTTATTGCTTCAAGACGTTGGTGACAGCTTCCGGTTTCGTGCTTAGAGAGGTCTCTTTCTTCAACGGTGGAGGCGTTCTTGGAGACCAATCGGCTCCAGTAATTATCGCAGGTCCTGACACGGATCTGAGTGGACTCGTGATTGGTTCAAGAGCAGACGGGGCGAGACCTCTGGATGATTTCCTGAACAAGCGGTTTGGCATTGTATTTGGAGGCAACGGGAATCTCTCGAATTCGTACATCGCACACAATGGGTCGGGTCTCCTGTTGACAGGCAGCTCCATAATTGTCACAAACATTCATACATATGACAACGCGATAGGTCCCTCCGGTACTGACGGAAATGGCATAACGGTTCTGTCGCCAGCGAATCAGATAACAATAAGAAACTCGCTTGTAGATCTGAACGGAGGGAGTCACTCCGGCGTTTCACACGGAAATGGTATATATACATCGGGTGATTCTTCAACTGCGATAGAGAATCTCACTGTAAGCAACTCATCGTCTTGCGGAGTATCGCTTAATCTCTCGGCCGGTGCAGAAGTTTATCGGACCGTAATCCACGGCTCTCTTTCAGGCCCCGGTATAAGGGTAAGAAACGACTCCTCAGAGGGCCATTTCATTGAGAACTCTTATTACGAAAACAGAGGTCTTGCGATAGATCTTCTTAGGGATCCTTCGACTTCAGTTATTGAAGGAGTTAACGAGAATGATGGTCTTCTCAATTCGGGCTTCGGAAATGATGGTATCGATCACCCTGTAATTACAGGCGCAAGCTACTCCGGTAGTTTACTTACCATAGAAGGATACGTTGGAGACGGTACCGGGAGTCCGATTTTCTCCGGAGCTACAGTAGAAATCTACAGCGCCCTGGCCGGTGAGGGAGATACCCACCTCGCAGCATCTTACGGCGAAGGGCTAAAATACATTGGTTCAGTCCTGGTAGATACAAACGGAGGTTTTAGCGGCACAATTGACACCGGTTCACAGGAGACTGTGATTACCGGAATCACGATACTTGGAAACTCTACTTCGGAATTCGGTCCTAACAAGCAGATTGGTGAGGGTCTCACGATAGAAGGTTTTGTTTTTGAAGATTTCAACAACAACAGGGTTTTGGACCCGGGCGAATCGGGAATAGCCGGCGTAACAATCGCACTGTGGAAATACGAATCCGGTTCATGGTCGTTGAGTGATTATACAGGAACTGCATCGGACGGCTCCTATGAGTTCTCCGTAACTCAAGGATCATACAGAGTCGTTGAAGATGCGCAGAATCTCTATTACTCTTCTACGGTAGGCTCCGATCCCTATGGATTTATCTCGACAACTCCGAACTGGATCGAGATAATTGTTGATAGTATGAATGGATCGGCGAGTTTTGGAGATTATGAGGGGTTCATCGTGAATGGATTCGTTTTCGATGATTCGGGAGATGGCCTTCTTGAGAACGCAAACAACGCAGTCAAGAATCAGGGTGAATCAGGGATCGCAGGAGCTAAAATAGTCCTGACAAACGGCCTTGATTCCTACACAAGATACACCGATGAGAATGGCTATTTCAAATTCTTCGTCTCAGGCAGTCCATCTTATCCCATAACGATCACAGAACACGATCCTGCTTCCTGCACATCGACGGGTGACTTTGATAGCGACGGTTCTGATCCTTACGAGGAGCGAAACAGAATTTCGATTGGCTCGGGAATAGACTCAGATTTAGATTACAACTTTGCCGATGTGAGAAGACTCCTTCTGTCAGGGATCAATAGTTCTTCGGGAAGACCAAACTCAGTTGTTTTTTTCGATCACTTTTTAACTGTCTCCACTCCGGGTAGTGTATATCTTGAAGCTATCTCGGCTCAGGATTTCGAAACAACTATCTACGAAGCAGATCAGTTCGGAGGGATTATTGAAGAGTGGAATCAATCTGTAATCAGAAATCCTGGAATGTATTACATAAGAATTGGCGTGATTATACCCTTGGACGTGGACAACGGAACTGTTGACAGCATTATTCTGAGAGCTCTGCAGAGCTGGGCAAACTCTTCCGGTACGGACAGTGCTGCAACATCCGATACGTTGACCGTCGGTTTTGATGGACTTGTTATATCCAAGGAGACAAGGAATTTCACCTTCGACTCACCATGGTCGTTATTCTCTGAAGGAAAGCCGGGCGATACCATCGAATACAGGATCTCCTTCTCAAATAATGGGAGCGCTCCGATTAACTCACTGAAGGTAACCGATCCTCTCGACAGAAATCTTCTTCTCTTGCAGAACGGATACACGGTCGGCGAGCTTCATGGAAACGTTCTGCTCTGCATCGGAGAAGACGATCATCTCCTGTTTGCGGAAGCGGGAGAAGATGCGAATTTCGACTACGCTTTTCTTAATGATGGCGTTCTTTTTATAGAAGTTAGTAGAATAGTTGGGGCACTTCAACCTGGCAGTTCAGGATGCGTTTTGTTCAAGGTCAGGATTAATGAATAAGATCTGGGAGGGTTTTAAATGAAAAGGATATTGGTACTTATTCTCGTTCTCTTTTGCTTCGTAGGAGCAGTCGGTCTCTCGAATGAAGAACCGGTGAAAGTGTCGATTGAGAGCTACAAGGTCTGGGATTCGAGAACGGCAACGGAGACACTGGAAATTCTTCAGGAAGTCTTCCCAGGTGATGAGATACTGTACGTTCTTACCTACGAAAATGTCTCGGAATCCACTTTTGGGGGACTCCAGATGGTAGGGATGATACCTGAAGGAACCTTCTATATTAAGGGAAGCGCCACGGGAGAGAAGAGGGAACATGAAGAATGGGAGGCAAAGGAAATCGAACTACATTTTAGTATAGACGGCGGGATATCTTTCTCCAAACCGCCTCTCTTTGCAGAAGAAGTAGTCGGAGGAATAACGGTCAAGAAACTCGTAAATCCGATCGCTTACACGGACATCCTGTGGATCTATGCGAAAGACTTTAACCCTTTTGATATTTTGAAAGTATGTTACAGAGTGAAAGTATCCGAATGAAAACTCAGGAGGTGATTCTTATGAGAAGAAAACTACTTCTGGTTCTTATCGTGGCATTGGCTATGGCAGCCACGATTGCCGTGCCACCAGCTGCTGGCACACAGATAAAGAACCAGGCTGCGGCAACGTACATCGACAACTCGGGCGTTGAAAGAACGATACTCTCAAACCAGGTGATCACTACGGTCTTGCCGGTCTACTCGGTCCAGGTAACACCGGACCTAATTGAACAGCCGGCCGCTGCCGGACAGACTTTGAACTTCCAGTTCAGAATCGACAATCTGGCAAACACGTCAGATAGTTTCAATGCGACACCCGTTATTGACGACGTGAACTCAACTTTCTTGCCGATCACTCCCGAAGTCTACTACGATGAGAATGCCAACGGACTGGTTGATCCTGGAGAGGTTCTCTGGAGCGCGGGTATCGTTATACCTTCAAATGACTTCAGGTACGCAATCTTAAGGTACAGAGTCCCTAGCGCGACGACTGCAGGGGCAACGGCAACCGTATGGTTAAACGTCGATTCGGCTAGCGATCCTGTAAGCGCTTATGATTACAACAACGCCGCAAACGCTACCGTCTACAACGATGCAGTAGTAAATCTCTACAAGTCAGTCGTTCCACAAGATGTAAGCGCAGGGGACACTGTCACTTATGTGATTTCCGGAAACAACTCCGGAAACAAAAGCGCCTTCAACATTGTAATAACCGATATTCTTGATGGAAACCTTACTTTCGTAAGCTCCGCTGACGCTCGACTTGAACATACGGCCGGTACGATAACTATAACTATCGGTGAGCTTCCTCCAGCAAACCAATTCCGCGTTGAGTTTCAGGTCACAATCAACGCCGATACTCATTCGGGAATGATTGAGAATATTGCCACTATGCAATACGAAACTACCAGTAGCGGGATCGTCAATAGAAGCTCTAACGTCTCGACAATAATGGTCGGCGGACCGGGATATGAAACCACTATGGTATGGATAGGCCCGTCCGGAGATCCCAGGGCCCTCGTAGAAACTACTGATAGATCTACGGAGTCTGGCGTTGCGGGCACTCTAGTCTCTTTCGTCAACACCGTTGAGAACGCCGGCCTTTCAATTGATGTGATTGACGTTACGGTAGATGAGATCATACCTGAAGATCTCGAAGGAGTTGTGGCAATAGCCTTCTTCGCAGAAAACCTTACTCCGCTTCCGGACTCGAACAACAACGGAATGCAGGACTCCGGACCTCTTGCTCCCGGAGAGACATTCAATGTTGTTGTCAAGGTATTCGTCCCTTCGAGCATCTCTACACCGGACGCATCGATAACGGCGGTCGTAAGGGCGATTTCCTCGATCTCAAGTTCGGCTTCCGATACAACTTTAGACATAGTTCATCCTATAACCACACCGGAAATCGCCATAGGAAACGCTTCTGAAACTGCATTCGACAATGTCTATGACAAGACTCCTGTGAACCTTACGGGCGACCCTGGAACATACGTTTACTTCCCTCTGGACGTCGTAAACGAGTCTCAGGGGAGCGACACCTTCACTCTTTCCGCCGTTACTCCAGTTGGATGGACCGTCAGATTCTACATAGACGAAGACGGAGACGGAATCCTCGATCCCGAGGAAATGTCTTCGGTGACTAATACCGGTGTGGTAGGTCCTGACGCTGGAAAGAGAATAATCGCAAGGGTACTGATACCGGAAGGGACTCTCTGGACAGGTACTCCAGTACCGGTGGAATTCCACGCGACTTCTCTGAACAACCCGACTGTATCCGATTATCAGGAAAATACAATTACGGTGAACAAGGTCTACAGCATTCTCTTGCAGCCTTCCAGAAATGGTTCGGCTTCCCCAAATTCGCATATAGACTACGAGCACACACTGACAAACACCGGAAACGTCGCTGTTACTGTAATGCTTTATCCTGATTCTTCACGCAACTGGTCATACGTTTTCGAAGCTGATGGAAATGTTGTGCCTCTCGACTCTGCGTTCCCTCTGGAACCGGGTCAAAGTGTCACGGGAATCTTCAGGTTGTTCGTACCGGGAGAACCCCTGGGAGTAATCGACGTATCTACTCTTGAAGCAGTGGTACAGGAAGACACATCAGTCACATCTACGATTATCGACGTAACGGTCGTAGTAAGTGCAAACATAAGGATTTCGAAGACCGTTGACAAGACGGAGGCAGAACCCGGAGAAGTACTGATATACACGGTCTCCTACTCCAACATCGGCACGGAACCAGTGGCCTCCTTCACGGTCTACGATTCGATCCCATTCTACACGAAGCTCCACGAATCAATAACGGACGGAACCTTCAGTCCTCTTCCAACGGGACTGAGCTACGACTTTGGAGCAACTTGGCAAACATTCGAGAGTGCCGTCTTTGCAAATGTGACGACACTGAGATGGGAACTTGGGACACTAAATGCAGGCGGGAGCGGTACTGTTAGCTTCCCCGTCGTGATTGACGGATACGACAACTAAGAATCTCTTCAGCCATGGCCTTCGGGCCATGGCCTTCAGCTCTGCGATCACTTCCCCTGATCGTAGAGCCGAGGAAGTCGATGAGGTGGTTCGGTGAATAAGAGAGTACTCATTTCTATCATATTAATTGTCACGTCTGGAATTGCGCTGGCCTTAACACCGGCCGGTACAAAGATCGAGAATATTGCCTCGGCGAGATTTCACAACAGTGATGGCAACATGCTAACTGTCTTCTCTGAAAAGGTCTTTACAACTGTCATGCCTGTCTACGGTTTCACAATAAAACCGGACGGGACCTTCGAAAGGCCCGGTCAGGAAATAGATGGTGTGGTGGGGAAGTTGGTCAACGCACACTTCACAGTGACAAATTACGGGAATAGCCCAACTGTGATTTCCCTTGAGGCTCTGCAGGTCTTCCAGGATGATGTTGAAGAAGAGATCCAGTTAGTAGCGGCCGATACCTCGAAAAAATCAGTTCTTGGATTCGAAGGGATCTATTACGATGAAAATGAGAACGGCTCCGTGGATAGTAACGAACCACTCATAGAAGAGATTGCGCTTGAAACGGGCGAATCGGCAAGGATAATTGCCGAGTTCGTCGTCGAGAGTGTTGGTGAAGAATACGACTCTTGTTTCTTGAATGTCATTGGAAGTGATCTGGCAGGAAATAAGGATGATGACAACATTGCGAGAGTTAATGTTCGCGAGGAACAGCTCGTATCTGCCTCCAAATACCTTTCACAGGAGGAAGTTGTCCCGGGTACCACACAGTCCTACACGATAGAGTTCACGAACGGATACGACATAGATCTCCATTGGGTAAAGTTCACGGATTACATTGACTTCAAAGGCCTTTCTCTGGATGGCATTCTCCTTCCAGACTCCATTTCTTCCAATCTCCAGTTCACAGCTCGATTCTTCGACGGTGAAAACTGGTCGGATACGCTTCCCGAAAGAGACGAGGACATTAAGGGATTTGAGCTGACATTCATTGATGTCCCGGCAAAGGGAAAGATAACGGTTGAATTCGACGTAATCTTTCCCCCGGGAGCCAAACCGGGCAACAGATTCAATGAAGGGACAATTGAATACTCTGTGCTCGGTGAAACAAAGCAGATCGAAACAAACGAGGTTGAATTTGCCATTGTACCGTTTCAAACACCCATGATAGGCCCGCTCAATTACCCTGAAGCCGCAGAGATGACAGACGAAGACACTACCATCAGTACCGAGACGGTATATGAGGGTCAGACGGTCATCTTTCTTCACACTGTTAAGAACGGAGGAAACGTTCCCGGTGTAATGGATCTTCTCGTAGGGAGCGCGAATTTCGAAGATGCGGATTGGTCTCTTGTATTCTATGATATTTCGGGAGAGCTTCTGAAGGACAGTGACAGCAATGGCCTTGTGGATGTAGGAATTGTTCTGCCGGGAGAGGAAGTTGACGTAAAACTGGAAGTAGTGGTTCCGACCTGTCTCACTGGAGACAATGACGGAAATACATTTAAATTCCTTCCCGAGACGCGCGTCGGTGAGAAGGCAAACAGAACGATAGATATTATCCCAGTCTTGCTGGGAGCCGATTCGATTGATATAGAAAAGTCTTTGATATCTGGATCTCTAGTACTTCCCGGAGAGGAAGTTCAGTATTCGATATCTGTAACGAATAAGAACTTTGAAAGTAGTGGGAGAATTGTGGTAACGGATCAGATCTCCGATATGTTGTCAGATCCGTTTGATATAGAGGTCACTACGGAAGCGACGGTTTCTTTCGAAAACTCGAGCAGAACTTTGATCGTTGAATTCGAATCCCTTGACCCGCTGGAGAGTGTTTCGATCTCCTTCAAGTGCAGGACAATGGAAGATCTACCCGAAGGTTCAATAATCGAGAACTCTGCTTCGGCATTCGGAAAGGGTACAGAAGTAGTTTCAGGTACTGTGAGCTCAAAGGTTTATCACGGAAGGCTGGAACTGATAAAGTCTGTCTCGCCTTCCGTTGTGGAACTAGGTTCGGAGCTTACTTACAGGATCGAAATATCGAACCCCAGTTCCATAGCCACAATCACTGAGCTCAAAATAACGGACAATATTCCAGAAGGAACGAAATATGTAATAGGAAGCACCACAATCGGCGGGGTCTCTTCCGAACCGGCAGTAACCGGCAATCGACTTATTTTCGATAGTCTTGGTTCTCTGGGACCCGGAGAAACGATCATCATTATCTACAAGTTGAAGCTCGAGGAGTTTTTTGGAGAGTCTCTGAAAAACAGGGTGACCGCTACCGGAAAGATGTTTTCGGAGGAGTTCGTCTCGGAGGTAGAGACAGAACCGGTCGTCTCTAAAGCGACCGTACTAAGACCTATGAATCAGGGCTCGGGTATTGTGGGCAGATTGTATCTTGACAACAACGGAAATGGATTTTACGATTCAGAGGACACGGCCCCTTCACCAACGAGGATCTTCCTTGAAGACGGTTCCTTCGTCCTCTCCGATGAAGAAGGGCTGTTCCATTTTGAAAGACTGAAACCGGGAACACACTCTATAAAGGTTGACATCGACGTTACTAATTACGAGCTTTCGACGATTCAGGACGGGCGTTCGTTACGTAACGAAAGATCTTTCATCTTCCAGTCTTTACCGGGTATCTATTCAATAATTGACATTCCTCTTGTAACGAAGCAAGTCCCGCTCGAATCAATAGATATTAAGGACCCCACGCTTCTGAAGGGAATCAATGGAAGGTCTGCCATAATCTCCTCTGTAATCTCTTCTGAGATAATCGATGGTTCAGGTGACGGGTATATCTTCTATCCGGTGGACGGACAGGAATTTGTCGGTTCGGAGAGAATTCCTGTAGAAATCGCGGTCCCTTCTGAAAGCAGCTTCTCGCTTTATGTAAACGATGTGCTAATTCCGGAAAGCCAGGTTGGCCAGAGGGCCACCGATAAGCTGCAGGAATGGCTGTTTGTGAAGTACTACAACGTGAAGCTAATTCCCGGAACGAATTATCTAAGAGTTGAATGGAAGGACAGAAACTACGAGGATAGCCACGAGATTCAGATCTACCTTTCGGGAAAACCTCAAAGAATAGAGATAGTAACTGAGCCAGGGATAATTACTGCCGACGGAATAACCGAAGCGGTATTGACTATCTCCCTTGTGGACGAGAAGGGAGTTCCTTCCTCAGTAGGCGGCACACTGATAATCGAAGGACTCGAAGCCGAGGAGGCAGTTGAGGAAAGCGGTGGCTGGGATGGTAGAGTTCTGAGACTGGAGAACGGTGTAGCCACTCTTAAACTGAAGCCCAGGTCAAAGGCGGGTTTATTGGAATTTACTGTCAAATATTCCGACCTCTCGGCCGATGCAAGTATAGAGTACAGGGTAGAAGAAAGGCCCCCACTAGTAACTGGATTCACAGACCTACAATACACCCTTTCGACCGGCAAGATCGCGTTGAAAGGAAGTCTTTTCAGCCGTTTTAACTTGGGGGACTCCCTGCTAACCTTCAGAATAGGTGAAGAGGCGTCGGGAAATTTCGACTCGTACTTAACTCACGGAAACAAATCAGAGGCAGGAACGCTGGCTTCCTCAAACAAATGGTATTTCTTCCGTTTCGAAAAGGGCCTTTTCAATTTACAGCTCGGGGATTATTCTTTCGACGATCTGGCGGACTTCGGTCTCTCTTCCAGAGGCAACGGGCTCTCAAGCGAGTATCACGGAGAGAGCCTATCATATTCATTCTTCGCAAATCCCGTCTTCGGAGAGGTGAAAAAGGAGGTATTCAGGGGCGAGGGAATAAGAGGCCCTTACTATCTGGAGGAATCTCCAATACAGAGCAGCGAAACAATAATGATCGTCACCAGAGACAGGGACGGCGAAGTGATAAATAGCGAGCTCATGAAAAGCGGCAGAGACTACGTCCTCTACAATAGCGGGATGTTAATCTTCAGCAGTCCAGTGCCGTATTTTGACATCGATTTCAATCCAGTATTCATTGAAATCGAATACTATGTTGAATCTTCGCTGCCAGGCGATTTAGATTTGATGGGAAGAATGAATTATGAACTTGACGAATGGGAATTTGAAGTAGCGGGCATGATCGAAGGATTCAGATCTGGACATCGGTTTGTTGTGCTTGACGTTTCAAAACCTATTTCAGAAACTATGCAAATGGATATGAACATGCAGCTTGCCTTCGATGACGGTAATGCGGGATTTAGAACCGATTCCTCTTTGAGATTTGGCAATGAATTTCTCGACGGGAGCCTTGCAGCCCATCTCGATAGAGAATTCGTTGCTCCTGGAAGCTCGAAGGAATCTTCCGGCTTTGGAATTGATTTATCACTGGCTCCGAAAGTTCTGGGATTGAAGATACTGTCAGGATACAACTATGATAAGAAGACCTCGCTCGGAACGCTCTCTTTTGAATTGCTAAAGGATTTCGTTCTTGGAGAAACGCTTCTTGAAACTTCTCTAAAAGAGACTTTGATACACCGTGATGGGAATATGGATAACGAAATCAGGGCAATCATGAAGCCAGTGTTCTCCGGAAAGGATTTCAAGTTCAGGGGTGAGGTCAGCATTGGACTGAAGAATCTCGATCCAATCATGGGAATGATTCTGGGGGCGGACTTCGGAGTGAATGAGACGCTCTTTGCCGGAGGAGATCTCGTCTTTGACTATTCAAGCGGAGAAGAAAACAGATTATCCCTTTCTCCCTATTTACTGAAGAGATTCGACGAGGTTTCACTGGTTGCCCGGGAGAAAATTGAGATCCTCCCTTCGCTTGAGTTTTCGACCGTCATAGGTTTTGGGTTAAATATGGATCACGGCAAATTCGATATTGAAGCAACCCTCGCCGAAAAGCTGTCAATAGGCGCGGGATATACGGCTTCTTTTTCTCCAGACATTGTAGATATCGAGCTTCTTCTCCAGGCTAATCACACGCTGGGTGGTACAGAAACCGAGAACTTCTACTCAATTCATTTCGGCGTTGAAAACAGGGAAATTGAAGATCTGAAGCTAGCCTTCGACGCAGACTTAAAACTCGATGGAAGCCTTAGCTTTGCGAGAATGCTTTTCGAGAGCAGCGGGGAGTACTCGGGATTCGAAAGACTAAGACCCGCTTACCATATGCTTTACTCAAACAGCCCTGCCGTTGAGACAAGCAGATTTGAAGCCCAGGCGGAGCTTGCCTATGTGCCCGATCTCAGAAGACCTCTAGTTCTACTCTTCCAGGCCGATTACTATTCCCAAACAAGAGAGGGGATAAAGGACACAGAGGGAAGCCTATCAATCGATTCCGCATTCTGGATGGACAAAACAATGAATTTTTCGCTTACTGGAGAGTTGTACCTGAAGAAGAGCTCACTCTACATGATCGGCGGCCTAAGGATAGAAAAGACACTCATGGATCTGCTTTCTATCTCCGGTTCGGGGTATCTTGTACTGGACAAATCAGGTAGACTCTACAACCGATACATAGTTGAAATGGGGATAACTCCCCTCCCCGACACACAGATTTATGCAGGATATGGCTGGGGCTCTCTAGAAGAAAGTTTCATAGGGAATCTCCAAAAGAACGGCTTCTATTTCGGAATGAGATTCAAATTCGATGACAGCTGGTTCTTCAAGAAGAAGAAGGAAGGAAGGTTGAACCTATACTTCTTCGAGGACAGAAACCTTGATCAAATCATGGAAACCAGCGAAAAACCCGTTCCAGTAAGAGTCAAAATCGGAGATACGGAATATCAAAGCGATGAGAGAGGCTTAATAGAGATCGATCTTCCCGCCGGTCTCCATACCGTAGAGTTGATCGAATACCCTTCGGGAATGATTTCTCTTGTCAGCGGCCCTTTAGAGATCAGCGTTCCCGAGTCAGGTGTCAGGAATTTTTACTGGCCCTTCATGAAATCTCCGGCATACTTGAACGTAGCGGTATTTGTGGATTCCAACACTTCAGGCCAGTTTGAAGAAGGAGAGGAATACATTGAAAGTTTTTCAGTAAGCGTTAGCGAGGAATCGATATTCACAACTTCGGGAACACTTACGGTGCCGGTGACTCCTGGAGAAATGAAGCTTTCACTCGATCTGGCTTCATTTGGAGAAGGAGTAAGCATAACTACTGGAGCCGTTGATATTAATGTAGAGCTTGAAGCCGGGGAGATAGAGAGCGTTCGTTTTGGAATCGCGTACGAGAGAAGGATGGAAGTCACGTTATTTGATGATCTCAATGGAAACGGCACAAGAGAAACGGAGGAACCTCTTCTCGATGCCTCGGGTGTCCTTACGATCGGCGGCCGTCCCTTCAGAGTGAATTCGCAGACTATTCTGGAAGGAGTCTCTTCGGGAAAAAGCCAGGTGGTCCTTTCAATGGAGAAGGGATTTGAGCGGCTTTACTCACGCACGACGGAAATCGAGACAGTCGAAGTAGACGAAAAAGGCGATACTCGACTGGAAATTGGTTTCGCAAAACGAAGCTCGCTAAACATTTCCATAATTGACGAGTCTGGAGATTATCTGTACGAAGTCGTTAGCCTAAACGTCGATGGAGTCGAATTCCAGGTCTTCGGATTTATAGAACTTGTAGGACTTGTATTCGGGGAACATTTAGTTGAAGTAATCGACTTGCCTAAGGGATATGTAGTCTCGGACAATTTCAGGACTGTATGGCTCGAACCTGGTTCAAAGGGAGATCTATCCATCTCAGTCGAGAAAGAGTGAAGCTAACCTCTTTCTAAAAGCTTAAGTCATACACTTATCTAAATCAAAAACATGTCGGTGTACAGAATGATCGGTTTATAGACAGATGAAGAACATTGTAAATGAAAATCTTCAGCATGCGACAATGGTCTGAGTAAAAAAAATTCGCGATTTGTCACAATTGTTGCACTGTGCAAATCATTGCAGAGCAGCGTCCAAAAAAACCTGAATACTATGCTTTAATTGCTTTCCATAAGTGCTTCACTACAAAACCTTTCAGGAGCGAAACTCAAAAAGTCGCTAACTTAATGAAGAAAGAACGTTGTCTATGATAATCAAAATTCTGAAACTAAGGATAGTACTTCGGAAAAACTTACTCCAATTATTGTCACTGAATTTCTGCGATTGGGCAAATGAATGGTTCTTTTGAAAGAGATGACTTCGAATACTTGCAGCAAGAAAATTCTATAATCATTCGTCAACAATCAACTCATGGGCAACACTCGAAAATCCCTTGTCCGCTTCCTGTGCTTCCCCAGCTGCTAACCTCTACATCGAACTGCTCCGTATCTTGATTCCAGTCGATGCTTATTGAACCTGTCGGAGTTCTGTAGGCCCACGCATAATAAAGTGTACAGCACTCCTCACCCTTTACTAGCTTGGTCTCAATGCGTGCTTCGCCGGAGACGATCTTTGACTCTGAAGTGTAATTGCATGCCAGAGGTGGACCGCTGCATTCGAGACTCCAACTGATCTTGCCTCTCTCTGCTCCCCAGAGCCATTTGATGATAACGCTGCCAGTCTTCTCTCCAGCAACCGGTAAGAACTCCTCTTCCACAACGACACTTCCAATTATTGAATCCCAGACTATGTTATTCTCATCCACTAGGGCGATGGTTGTGAACTCCGAACCGGAACCAACAGTTCTCCAGTTCAATTTGACCTTGTGCTGCCCCAGTTCAACAAGCTCCTCAACCGACTCGGCAAATTCGTCCTGGTCAGCAGACGGAATTGAAGAGAGAAGAATTATCGATGCAAAGGAAGGATCTATTATGTCTATCTGGAAAAGCCGAACGGAATCGGGATCTGTAAGCAACTCGAGTGTTTCCTTTAGGTCATTGTCATTAGCTATCGTTCCACGGTAATCCCAGGAGATCAGTTCGAGTGAATTCGAGAATAGAAGATTCCAATCGTTCATGACAGCTTCTACGGAGTTCTTCACTTTGTCGGGAGTTCCATTTAAACTGAAACACCCGGCGAAAAACAAAACAATGAAAAGTACTATTCCAGCGGAAAAAAGGTATTTCTTCATAACAATCGTCTCCTTTATCCCGATCGTTTATCTCCTATTTAAGTTTACCAGTTCTTCCTGAAAAGTGATTCTCTCCAGTTGAGTCTGTAATTAATGTGTATCCACGTCATCGAATAACAGGGCAAACATATGAAAGACATCACAAAGATCTTTGAAGTTGTCGGATTTCTCATCTCTTTGAATCTTTCGTATGCTTCGGTAATCACGGTTTTATCAGCATCATTGAAGATCGTCAGGCCTGGACTTACGAGACTCCAGGGTCTTCAATATTTTCGTCCAATTCGCAATCCTTGTGGAAAGGGATATTGAAGTCGAGAAAAACCCGTTAGCAGTGGAGAAAGAGGGGTGAACACAGCGTGCTTTCACATGGAATCCATAGCTTCTATCAGAACGAGATCTCTCCACTTTCGTTGCTTTTCCCAGCATCGGTCGAATAGAATTCTAATATGAAGAATCCAGCGCTAAAAGTAGCGTTTCTGTACATATTATTCGGAATTCTGTGGATACTCCTGTCGGATATAGTTGTAGACTGGATGTTCGTTGACAGAAGTATCGCAACTCATGCACAGACTTACAAAGGCTGGGCCTTTGTGCTCTTCAGCGGGATTCTCTTCTACTTTCTCATTTACCGTGAGTTCAGCGAGAAAAACAAAACTCAACTTGAACTCGTGAAGCAGAAAGACTTTTCCGACGCAGTCCTCGACACGGCGGGCGTTTTTGTTGCAGTATTCAATAGCGAAGGAATCATTGTCTTCTCAAACGAGACTTTCGAGGAGATTCTCTCACTCAAATCGGAGGATATGGTTGGAAGGAATTGCTCCGAAGTATTCGCAACCCCCGATCTTGCAAACTGGATCGAGAAGACTGTAAGCAGAACACCGGACAAGAAGGTAGAGAACTTCTATGAGGCCGATTTAGAAACCTCGTCGGCTACTCTACATGTCCGATGGGCACTGAGCAATCTTACAAGCTGGAAAGGGGAACATGATTACTTCGTTTTGACAGGTGTAGACATAACTCAACTGGTAGAATCCGAAAGAAGCGCAACGCATAGACTGGCAAATATTCGTGCATTGCACGAAATTGATATGGCAGTCAGCTATCACTTCGAGCTTGAAAAGATGCTGGATGTCTTTCTCGAAAGATTGATCTCGAGGCTTGGCGTAGATGGCGCCGATGTCTTCTTGATTGACAATAGCCGTAGTGTTCTGAGATACGCTCATGGAATGGGAATAGTCACTGGAGAAATGGACTTCAGAGAACTTCCATTGGAAGGAACAATACCTGGTTCAGTTGCTTCGTCGGGAAAGCCTTACTCCGGTCCGTTGGACACCTCTAGCAATCCCGAATGCCCAAGGCTCAAGAACCTGATAGATATGAAAGTGAAGGACTATCATGCTGTACCTCTTGAAACAAGAGGAAGAATTCTGGGAGTCCTTGAAACATTTGACACGATGCAGATTCACAGAGATAGTGAATGGAACGACTTTCTTCAGACGCTCGCGGCACAAGCTTCACTCGCGATAGATGTTGCTCTGATGATCGACAATTTGAGAGAAAGCAACAGAAAGATCGCAAAAGCCTACGATCAGACCCTGGAAGTTCTTGCAGGAACACTGGAAATGAGAGACATGGACACCGAGGAACACTCAAGGAGAGTAACCGATCTTACAGTTCAACTTGCCAAGAAGATGGAGGTAACGGAAGAAGAACTGGAGAGTATTTATCGAGGAGCATTGCTTCACGATATTGGCAAGATTTCAATACCAGACAGCGTTCTATTGAAGAAAGGGCCTCTCACTGAAGAAGAATGGAGAATAATGAGAACTCATCCTGTAACCGCATATGAAGTCTTGTCGCAAGTGGAGTACCTCCGGCCTTCACTGGATATTCCTTACTGTCACCATGAACGCTGGGACGGAAGCGGATATCCCCGCGGACTCAAAGGAGAGGAGATCCCTCTCGCAGCGAGGATATTCGCAGTTGTAGATGTATACGACGCACTGACTTCTGATCGACCCTACCGAAAGGCCTGGAGCAAAGAAAAAACGATTGAATACCTTCTTGAGAACTCAGGATCTCAGTTTGACAGGCACGTTGTAAAAGAATTCCTTGAAATCCTTGAAAGTTATCCTCCACTATGATCTTCTACTACCAGGATCTCAATTTCACTCCTGATGAACCCCTCCGCAATTACACCTAAAAGTGGCGATTGCAATAGTGTCCCATTCAAGAGTTATCGTTATGTCGGCAACCTCATAGGTAGTGCCATCAACAAGCCAATCTTCAAAATGATACCCGGCATCAGGCGTTGCGCTCAAATTGACCTCAGCACCCTTATCATAGGAATATATTCCGACATCGGGACTAACGGTTCCCCTTCCGGACTTATAGATTTCTAGAGTAACTTTTTCCACCTCTTGCACAAACGTGGCCGAAACTGACTTATCACGGTCCATAACAACTGAAACGTTCTGGCTATCTGAGTAATTAGAACCATCTAAGTACCACGCTTCAAAACCCCATCCTTCTGCGGGAGTAGCCGAAAGCAGGACGGTGGTTCCCTCTATGTAGTTGTGATTTCCGACTGAAGGACTAACGGAACCCTGACCGGCTGGCTGAGCCATTGTCAAGGTAAAAACTGTTGGCGGCTCTTCAACAAAAAAGGCCTTAGCCGTCTTGCTGGCATTCATTGTGATTGTTATCTGCTCAGAACCTGAGAAGAATTCCCCATCTATCTGCCAGAAATCAAAGTCCCAGCCGTCGGACGGTGTTGCAGCAAGGGAAACCTCGGAGCCCTCTTCATAAACACTGTTCCCGACGGCAGGTTCGACATCTCCACTACCTGAAGGTTCAAGCATTGTAAGTGTGTGAGTCTTACGAACAAAAATGGCCCTCACGTTTCTATCAGTGTTCATTGTGAGTTCGGCTTCATGTTCAGTGGAATAGACTGCATCTTCGACAAGCCAGTGTTCAAAGAGCCACCCTTCTGCCGGTGTCGCTTGAAGTGTTAAAGACTTTCCTGCATCATACTTGTGATCTCCGACAGCCGGAGCAACCGCTCCCTGACCAATTGGTTCGTGCATAGATAGAGTGACCGAAGCCACAGGCTCCTCGTTGAAAAAAGCCTTTACTATTTTATCTGCGTCCATAAACAATTCCGTCTCTGCTTCACTCGAATAGAAAACGCCGTCAACCTGCCATCGATCGAATTCCCAGCCTTCTGTCGGAGTAGCTGAAAGACCGACCAAGGTAGAATAATCAAACTGATACTCTCCCGGTTCTGGTGAGACACTTCCCTCTCCTTCTTCATCTTCCATGGTTAAGGTAACCGGTTGTCTCGAGAAGAAGGCTTTGATGGTTTTTTCAGAATCCATAACCAGCTTTGTCTCTTTCTCATTTGAATAGAATTCCTCATCTACCTCCCATCGGTCGAAGTCCCACCCGTCGTCCGGCACTGCCAGAAGATCTACAGACGTGTTGATCAAGTGTTTATGATTTCCGGGAAGGGGCTGAACCTCTCCTCCCTCATCTGGCTCGAGCATAGTTAGAGTTACGGTCTTGAAGATACACCCAGTAGATAGGAAGACAAAAGAAATTGCTGCAACGAAGATCATAAGTTTGTGAAACCTGAGTTTTCCATTCCTGTAGGTTCTCATAAAAAACCTCCCAAATACATATTTATCTTCCGCGTTTCACGGTCCTCTCTCAACCGTATTATATTCCCGATTGTTTGTGAAAAAAATCATTATCAACAGTCATCCAATGATAGGTGACCCTAATCTATTAATGGTTGCAATCTTATCTGCCAAAAATTCTCACGGGACATAGAAGAAGGTCAACGTCCACGCATGCTTTTGCAGAAGCACTATAATGTGAAGGTAATTGAATAGAAAATGTATTAAGCCAAGAGGTACGCTAGGAGCTGATGTTCAGATCTTTGGGGAATCTATCTCGGAAGAGAGAACAGATGTCCTTTTAATTTGACTTTTTTCAGATTATTCTTTATGAAGCAAGACTCATACAAAACTCTATAATAGCTTTATATACATATCTGATGCTACTGAGAATTGAACCAAGAACTGATTGGCAATCAAGATTGTGGCAAGTGCGTTTACTGGAATTTAGATCGGAATGGAAATCTCTGGCCTCCAGAAGAGCTAGGAGGATCAATCAATTGCGCCGCGACGATTTTCAAATTAACCGGAGAAAAGTATTGTCAATCCTTCTAGATATTATTAACTGGCAATCATGAATTCTTAAAAGAGGAAGCACTTGATTCCTATGATCCATGCCCAAGTGCAGAAGAGATTCTTGACACAACCTTCTTGAGTAGATCGGAGTATTTTTTCATGACTTCCTCTTCCATCCTGAATATAGGACCGGATATGCTTACCGATGCGACAACCATGCCGGATGAATCGAATATCGGAGCTCCAACACATGCTACACCGTCTTCGTTCTCCCCCCTATCGAAAGCTGTCCCTCTTGATCTTATCCTTTCCAGCTCCTCCCTTAGCTTTGCTTTGTCTGTTATTGTCTTCGAAGTCTGGGGAACAAGGTCAAGAACGTCAATAAGCTGTTCACGATCAACCTCGGGAAGAAAGGCAAGTATCGCCTTCCCCACAGCAGTACAGTAGAGAGGGGCCCGTCTTCCTATGTATAACTTTGTGTGAAGAGATTTGAAGCTTTCGAAGCCTTCAATCGAGACAACCTCCGTTCCGTCGAGTATGCCCATGTGTATCGTTTCTCCAGTCTGAAAGTGGAGTTTCTCCATTTCGGCAAAGGCCACATCCTTAAGCCTCATAGAAGAGAGATAAAGACTTCCCAGCTCAAAAAGCTTTATCCCTATCCTGTATGTAGAAGTCAGGCTGTCCTTTTCGAGAACGTGTTCTTCACAAAGGGCCTCCGTGATTCGATACACGGTCGCCTTGGGCAAACCGCTCTTTTTCGTCAGATCGTCAAGGCTCAATCTCGATTCTTCAAGACTGAATGAACTGACGATTTTGACGATCCTCTCAACACTCTGCATTTAGATCCCTCAACTATGATCTGACCTTAATGCGCATACCCCAGCAATCTTGGCAGCCACAAAACGAAATCAGACCAGTAAGTAATGATTACAAGTCCCATAACTTCTATCGGTATCCAGTATTTTAGCATCTCTTTAAAAACCTTTCCGACGGGAGTCTTGCTTATTGCGCTCGTTATGAATCCGGTCTGCCCGTAAGGAGGCGTATCCAGCGCAAGCATAAGGTTGAAAGTGGTTACGATCCCGAAGTGAACGGGGTCGATCCCCACCGCCCTCACAAGTGGAAAGACTATCGGTATTACAACCAGCTGTATGACGGATACGTCGAAGAACATTCCAAGTATGAAGAAGAGAACGTTCACACTCAGAAGCAGCACCCACGCGCTTGACAGAAGACCCATATCTACGAAGACGTTAGTGAGCAAGAGCGGTATCTCTTCTCTTGCAAGCACATATTTCACAACAAAGGCGCCGGCAATCATGAAGCTAATTGCACCGACATTATATACGGTCTTTAGCATTATCCTCTTTAATTTCTTCAATCCAAGCGTTCGATAAATGAAGATGCTGACGAGAATTGAATATGCAGCGAGAACCGCAGCAGATTCAGTTGGAGTGAATATTCCCCCGTAGATCCCGGCTAGGAGAATAATCGGAGCCATTAGAGCGGGAAAGGACCTAATGAAACTCTTCGCTAGTACTTTCAGCGGATATCTCTTTCCTACCGGATAGTTTCTCTTCTTCGAAAGGTAGAAGGCCATACCGGCCTCGAGAAAACCCAGAAAGAGCCCAGGAAGAATTCCCGCGAGAAAGAGGTATCCCAGAGAGGTTCCTGTCAGCATTGCATAGATTACCATCGGTATACTGGGAGGAATAAGCGGAGAAATCGTTGCCGAAGCGCACGTAACCGCACAGGCAAAGGGGCCGTCGTAACCGTCATCCATCATAGCCTTTATCTCTATTGTCCCAAGTCCAGATACGTCGGCTATTTCCGAACCGCTCATGCCGGCGAAAATGATGCTGGCTCCTATATTTGCATATGCAAGACCGCCACGCATGCCACCCAGAAGCTGTTTCAAGAAGCCGAAAAGCCTGTCGGTTATCTCGGTATCGTTCATCACGTTTGCAGCAAATATGAACATCGGAACTGCCAACAAGACATCCTGAGCTCTCAATTCTATTGCCATTATGTCGAGGAAGATTCCCAAGTCCATTCCGGAAGTGATGAAGTATGCAAAGCCACCCATGATCATTCCAAACGCTATCGGATAACCCAGGGCAAAGGCAGCACCGAATACTATGAAAAAGAGTATCAATCCCATGGTTCGACCTCCTTGGGAACGATTCTTCCGGAGAAGAGTTCTATGAAACTCTTCACTATCCAGATTACGTTGTGAATGAACGTCAATGCCATGAAAATTGGAAAGCACATGAAGAGATACGTCCAGGGAATCCTTAAGACTTCAGACTTGATGATCTTATAGAAAAGAACATCGCCAAGCACAGGTCCAAGCGTTACTAAAAGCACAATGCAGAAGAAGAGATCGAACGCTATCTGGAGAAGCAGCTGCGCCTTTCTGCCAAGTTTGAGAAATACAATGTCAAATTTTATGTGTGCATCGAATTTTCTTGCATAAGGCGCTCCGAGGAAAATCGTCCAGATGAAACTATATTGCGCTATCTCGAATAGCTCCGGGGAGGGACTGCTGAATACATACCTCAGAATCACCTGGAAAAAGATACTGAGGAAGAGCAGTCCAAGAAATATTATTCCTCCCCAAGATTCGATCAAATTCAGCGTAATCTGAAAGACTTTGAAAAGTGACGCTAAGAGTTTCTTCATGATAGACCCCCGTAAATGATAGCCTGGACCAGGCTGGCCCTGGTCCAGGAAATACAGCTCATCTTGTCAGTCCACGGGATACGACTGAATTGTTTCGTACATCCCCTTGCCCCAGGCATTGTCAAATTTCTCCTGTGAATAGAATTCTTTCGCAAGGTTCATGAAGGCTTCTTTATCGGGAACTACAATCTCCATGTTGTAGTCGTCAACGAATTGTTTTAGAAGGCTTGACTCCTGTTCCAAAACAAGATAGTTCATGTAGTATCGAGCAACTTCAAGTGCTTTGATAATGTATGTCTTGTACTCAAAGGGAAGTGACTGCCAGAACTTCTCGTATATCACAGGATTAATCATCCCTATTGAATGGTCAGTGAGAACAATGTACTTCGTGACCTCCACAAACATCGCAGACAGATCTGTTGGGAGAGGATTGTCTTGCCCATCGATAGTTCCTAACTTGAGAGCGAGATACACTTCTCCGAAACCCATTGGGGTGGGATTGCTTCCGATAGCACGTCCCATGTCCATGAAGGCCTCGTTGTTGGGCATTCTGATCTTCATGCCTTTGAGGTCTTCCGGCTTGTAAACGGGACCCGCCTTTTCGGTTGTGTTGAGCTGCCTCATACCGAGATACCATGTATCCAGAACCCTCATTCCAGTACTCGAGGCAAGTTCATCGAACCATCCCTTCACCATGGGACTGTTCATTACAGAGTACATGTGGTCAAGATCCCTGAAGATGTAAGCAGCATTCAATACTCCCATCTTCGGCATGTTACCGAGATCGGCAAACCAAGATGGCGCACCGTCCCCGGCCATCTCAAGATCCCCTCTCATAACACCCAGGAGAGACGTCTGTTGATCTCCAAGCTGGCCCGAGTGGAAGACCTTTACCACTATCTTGCCACCACTTAGATTTTCGACAACCTCGGCAAACTTGTTCATTGCCAGAACTTGAGGTTGAGTTGGTGCAGCTACCGTGTTGAACCGTATCGTATAAGTCTCCTCCACGGCAAAACAAATGCTAACTAACAGCAGAACAAGAACAACGATCAATCCCTTTTTCATCGCTAAACCCCCTTTCGGTTTTTTTGTTCTTGAGGCTCAAGAAATTTTCCCGAACTTTCTGAGAGTATCCTTCAGTACTGCTACTTCGTCCTCCTCGATTTCCATGAGTGGCGGCCTTACTCTCGCGACACCCAGTCCCGAGTGGAGTGCGAAGGCCTTTTTTACTGCAGGCAATGGGTTTGTAAGCCGCCTATTTCTGCCAAAGAAAGCGCTGAAAAGCTCATACAGCTCCTTGAAGCTACTTGTCGCTTTGGTGGCGTCGCCAGAGAGGAACTCATCTATCAAGTTCCTCATCATGTCTCCAATTACGTGCGAACCCCCGCTTATAACACCTATTCCACCCTGGCTCATGACCGAGAGAACCATTAGATCGTCTCCGGAATAAACCACGATCTTTCCCTTTGTTGCCTTCAAGAAGGCTGAGGTCTGCAACGGATTAATTCCGGCCTCATCCTTGACGGCAACGATATTCTCAAATTCAGTTAGCTTGGCCAGCGTCGCCGGATCGATATTTGAAGCCGTAAAGAGCGGAATGTTATAGACCATAATCGGAAGATCGGTATTTTTGCAGATCTGAGAAAAGTGATAGTAGATTCCTTCCTGAGTCGGGTGACAGTAATAAGGAACAACTACCATGGAAGCATCGTATCCTAGTCTCGCCGCTTCCTTCGTCAGTTCTACAGTCTCGTGAGTGTTAGCCGTACCTGTTCCTGCTATCAGTGGTACCCTGTCGCCAACTTCTTCTTTAACTTCTGCAAAGAGTCTTACCTTCTCCTCAAAGCTCATTGTGTAGAACTCGCCATTTGTTCCGGCTATTACAAGGGAATCACAGTACTTCTTTCCAATCAAATAGCTAGCTATCCTCCTAGTCATCGGATAGTCGATTGAATAATCAGCTGCAAACGCGGTACTCATCGGTATGAGTATCCTTCCAAACTTGCCAACAACGTCCATAGAAATTCCTCCTTATATTTCATTCATTGAAACGTTATTTCTGTCAATGAAATTGTATCCCCTCATAGGTCATTTATCTAAACTCGTTGAGGTCTATCCTGGACTGACTAGAATCGCAGGCGATCGATTAATCTCAATAGTTATCGAATTTCTTCGCAAAGGCAATCTTTCGTGAGCACATCTTCGACCCGAGCAGAGATCTAGATCTAATAAAGCTAATTACAGTAAAGTTCGATCCATGGAGAAATTGGAATCGAATCAACAATACTTTTCTCAGAGCTGATACTGGATAAGGTAAGGGGAAACCCGGCTCGCCTAACTTAAGAACCGGCGTTTATGTGGAAATTTGCCGAAGGAATGGTTGCGGATCTGGCAAAGGGGTACAAAGAGTTTCTTAGCTAAAGTGAAGGAGAAATATACTTCCTGTCTTGTTTCTCCTCGAAGAAGGCTTTCTTCGAGTTCGACACGTCGGGAGATCTAAAAGACCTGAAAACGACTACAAACTCCAACATGAAGATTGAGAGAGAAATCTATCCGGCAGACATCGGGCTGCGTCTTTATCCAGTAGCCAGATTAATCTGCCTTTCTCGGGAGAAATCTTCGAGACCGGCAGTTCGGAATCCTTGTCAAGAAAGACCTTCTTGACAATATCAGCCTTCGAGACTCCCGTGCCCAAAACGATAACATTCCTGGACTGGTTAAGAGCTCGAAGACCGAGAGTAATCCTTTTTGAAGGTCTGTCTTCATAAGTTCCTTCAGTGGGCAGAACAAGGGAACGGACATCGCTGATTTCCTTCGACCCCGGAAAGAGGGCCCCGGTATGCCCATCCTCTCCAAACCCAAGTATCACAAGATCGAAACTTACGTCACACCCTCTGAAGTAGCTTATCAGTTCACTTCTATAATCGGATACGGCCTCTTCTTGAGAAAGCTCACCCCTGATCCTATGGATGTTCTCGTTGGGAATGCATATTTTTCTCAGCAAGAGCTCATTTACTAGCCAATAATTGCTTTCCTTTTCGCTCGGAGGAACGCATCTCTCATCCACCCAGAAGAACTCGACTCTTACCCAATTTACAGTGCTTTTGAAAGGCTCTTCAGAGAGGATTTCGTAAAGTCTTGTAGGAGTTGAACCTCCCGAAAGAGCCATTGAGAACTTATCCTCGCTGCTGTGCCCTTCGTCTAGAAGTCCGGCAATGTATCTTGCAGCGCCAAACGCCAGCTTCTCAGGATCATCGAATACCTTGAGAGTTCTATTCGACCCCATTTTCTTTCTCCTCTAACAACTCACTTTCTTCGCAGCAGGCAGTGATCCATCTTCTGCCATCTCTGGAAAGAAGACTGTTGCTCTCCTCCGGGCCCCAGCTACCTGTGTCATAAGAGCGAATCGCGACTTCGGAGTTTTCCTGTTTAGCGATGATCGGATCCATGATGCCCCATGCAAGCTCAATCTCGTCAGATCTTGCAAAAAGGGTCGCGTCGCCTTTCATCACATCCAGGAGGAGCCTTTCGTAAGGGTCTGGAAGCTCTTTCTTCCCAAAGCCACTAGAAAAGCTGAAATCCATTTCTACAGTCTTCGTCTTCATTGGGCCGCCCGGGATTTTGGCTTCGAAGAGAAGTTTTATTCCTTCGTCCGGCTGAATGCAAAGCGACAATACATTTGGCCTCAAACTGCTACCGCCATTTGACTGCCCGAACAACTGATGGGGCACGCTCTTAAAATTAATGGATATCTCCGAAACCTTTTTCTTCATATTCTTCCCAGATCTTAGATAGAAGGGCACGCCCTTCCATCTCCAATTGTCCACAAACATCTTTAGCGCAGCAAAAGTCGGCGTTTTTGATTTTTCCGCAACTCCTTCTTCTTCAAGATAACCCTTATATTGCCCAAGAACAACATCTGAACATTTATTCAGTGCTCTCAATACCTTGACCTTCTCATCCCTCAGAGCGTCCGCCTCGAACACAGCGGGGGGTTCCATCGCAATCAAAGTCAAGAGTTGAAGCATATGGTTTTGAAACATATCTCTCAATACGCCGGAGTGATCATAGTATCCGGCCCTATGCTCCAGTCCAACCTCTTCGGCTACAGTTATCTGTATATGATCAACAAACTGACGATTCCATAACGGTTCAAATATCGAGTTGGCGAAGCGAAAGGCGAGAATGTTCTGTACAGTTTCCTTTCCAAGAAAGTGGTCTATTCTGAAGATTTGATCTTCTCCAAAGGATTCGTGAACAAGCCTGTTCAACTCTCTAGCGCTCTGGAGATCTCTACCGAACGGCTTTTCTATGACGATATGAACCTTTCTCCCCTCGGAACCGACGAGACCCGATCTGTTTAGATGCTTCAGAATAGTCTCGTGAACATCAGGGGGAATGGCAAAATAGAGGAGAAGGTTGTAATTCTTCCGGTCATTACTCTCGATGTCCTGTATTCTCTTATTAAGGGCATCGTAGGTCTCCTGTTTATCGTACTCTCCGCGTAAGTACTCTACGCTCTCTCCGAATCCCTCCCAGAGACTGCATACCTTTGGATCCGATCGCGAGTATTCCTTTACACCTGAAAAAAGCCTATTTCGAAAAGCATTGTCAGATAACTCGCTTCTGGAGATACCTATTATGTGGAATCTTTCAGGCAGCAAGCCTTCACATCCAAGAGAATGGACGGCTGGAATCAGCTTGCGTTGAGTCAGATCACCGGAAGCGCCGAATACAATCATTATTGAATTCTCAATCTTCGCCATATCTACTCGCCAGTCCTGTATGTTTTATTTCATGGCCGCCAAACCTGTTTCTTATGGCTGCAAGGAGTTTTGCCGAATAATTCTCTTCAACGCGGCTCTCAATACGCTTCTGCAGTGACAATGTGATTACCGGGGCGGGCACGTCGAGATCCATTGCCTCAACAACTGCCCAACGTCCTTCTCCAGAATCTGCAACCCACGGCTCTATGTTGCGGAGATCCTCATCACCAGCTAGTATATCGCTAATCAACTCCAGAAGCCATGACCTGATCACGCTTCCGTGAAGCCATATATCGGTCACTTCCTTCAAATCGAAATCAAACTCCTTCTTCGCTCTAAGAATCTCAAATCCTTCCGCATATGCTTGCATCAACCCGTACTCTATTCCGTTGTGAATCATCTTTGCAAAGTGGCCGGCCCCCGCTTGGCCGACTCTTCCCCACCCTTTTTCTTGTTCATGCGAAAGTGTTGTGAATATTGGCGCGAGGTTATCTATGATCTCTTTCTCTCCTCCAATCATCATGCTGTAACCTTCTGTCAATCCCCAAATTCCCCCGCTTGTGCCGACATCTACGAAGTTGATTCCTCTTTCCGAAAGTCTCTCCGATCGGCTAATTGAGTCTTTGTAATTACTGTTGCCTCCGTCAATGACGATATCTCCAGAATCTAGCAAGTCTTTAAGAGCATTTATTGTTGTTTCAATTGGAGCGCCTGCAGGAATCATCAACCACAGAATACGAACCGGCGACAACTTCCTCACAAGCTCTTCCAAAGAAAAGGCCGGGCAAAGCCCTATCTCTTCAGCCAGAATCTTTGTAATTTCAGAATTGAGATTATATCCGGTGACAGTATGCCCGCCAGCGACGAGTTTTCTGGCGATATTGCCTCCCATTTTGCCAAGTCCCACTATCCCAATCTCCATAGAAGTATCTCCTTCTCAAGAACTCTGACTCTCAGAAAATTTCTCCGGATCTTCCGACAGCAGAGTCGAGTTGTTTAAGGCGTTACAACCAAATAGATCCAAAATCCGGCTCACAAATTTCCGAAAAGGACGAGTTGCTCATAGTCCTATTGTATCAATCGAGGATGACTCATCCCTCCCTCGTTCGGCAGTGCTTTTATTACTATTCAACTAGCCATCTTCAAGAACCAAATCCGAATTAGCTTTGAGTCTTTGGGTCTTGAATAATTCCCAGTAAGAAAACTTTCATACCGCCCCTTAAAGTTCTGATTTTCACAGTGTATACAAATGACTGATTTTGCTTCTGTCTCTTGTATAATAATTCGATAAATCAACTTTTGTTGATGTGACAAACTCTCTAGATACGCTGTGACTCATTTTTAAGCTGATTTACCAATCAGGGTATTTGGGGGCGATTGAAATGAGGAAGTACTCTTTCTCGGTTCTTCTGGTAATTCTAATCTTGATCACAGGTTGTGTTGGTTTATTTCGGACAAACGAAATAAAAGGGTCCGTTTTCACGGACGAGTACATTGAAAACGCTTCAGTAAAAGTCTTTGACCTTGATGGAAATCAGGTTATAGAAGGGGAGTTTCTCACCGACAATTACGGGAGGTTCTCGATACCCATAACAAATGGTTTCAAGTTCCCGGTAATACTGCTGGCTTCCTTCGATATCCCTGAAGAACAGGAGAGGAGTGATGCACTCGCATCTGTTGTCGAAGAGTCCTTCCATTCGGAACAAATACTCGTAAATCCCGTTACCTCGGTTTTTGCTGCCTATATGTTCAAGGAGCAAATCAGCTATTCGGAAGCCATAAGTGAGGTCCGAGAGGCCTTGAACGTACCCCCCGAGGTAAATGTGCTAAGCCAGCTTTACCCGGAATTTGAAACCTCGTATTTTTCTATGAAAAGGCTCTCGGATTTCGTACGGGACAATTTTGGCGGAGTATACAGGGACTTCATCGAAGTTATCGTCGAGGCAATCGCCGGAGGGGCTGTATACAATTTCGGTGTAGGTGCCACATTAGACATAGATATTTCCACCCTTGCGAAAGATCTCCTGAAGGGCACTACCACTGGAATAATCTCTAAGGTCGCTGTAAGCGCAATATCCTGGGTTATGAAGAGCTTGTTCGGACTGGGCGATGAAACCTCAGAGATGATAAGCGAAATCCTCAATCAGGTCGAGGAAATAAATGCAAAGCTTGACGTGATATCGGCAAAACTCGATACCATTGACTCGGAGATCCAAAGTATCCTCACAAAGCTTGATCAGCAGTATTACGACTCGTATGTGAGAATGGTAGATCAGAACTACTTCACTCCCATAGAGACCTGCACAGGGAAGTTGCTGTTCATTACGACTCTCGATGCAACGACTACCACAGATGTCGCCATCCAGGAACTGATGTACGATATTCAGAACAGCTCACTCGATCAGGTAATGCTGAATATCAAGAAAGTCATCGTCGGAGGGACTGCGGATACGAGCTACATGTCGCTCTTCGAGATTTACATTAAAAACGCAATGAACGCAGTGAGGGCCGCGAAACTAATAGACGGCGAAACGGAGAGCGATCTTGGTTTTTCGCAGCGATGTCCGGCCGATTCACCTATGTTCATTGAGTACGTTCAAGCTTATGTCAGCCTCTTCCAGGCTTTGACAACTAGACAGCTTCTTGCTCTGAACCTTCTGGTTGAATATGAGCACAAACTGGGAAGCAGTCTTGCCCAACTTCATCTAAACAACTATAATTCGTACATCGCAGAAGAAGTTGAGGTCTTCTGGTACTGGCTCGAAACATTCGTGACTTACGTTATTGGCGGAGAAAGCCTTATGATGAACCCTGCATACGATGCAGACAAGGCCTGGTTCTACAACCAGGCAGACAATGCCGCGCTAAAAGCCATGGGGCTTGACTCTGGAATAGTTGTGAGAGTCTTCTGGAATACCGAACCCATGGGATTCTCTCCAATATTGCCAGGTTTCCAGAAAACACTTGGAATGTTGCTCCCGGTGTACGACATATTCAAGAACTCGGCTTCCGGCGTAAAACTTACTCTCGACAAACAGGACATTCAACTCACCGGTATCGACGAGGCAATAGAGGCGAGCGATCCACTCGGCACATACAGATTTCTAGGTTTTACTTATCAAGATACGGAACTTACCGTCGAACCGAATGTAGTGATGAGAAGATACGTATTTGAAAACCTGTCGGAAGGCAAATATACGATTTCAAGGAGCACTAACAGCAATGTGGTTCAGACGCCTTACTCAATAACCCTTCTCGAGAATACTCAAAAGAATATGTGCAACAACCTGTTCATTGCAGAGGAGTACCTGGATGAGACAAAATATGCTTTGAACATCGGTTCGGAGACCTTACACGTTCAATCTCTAGCAATATCGGCATACGCTCCCTCATTGAGAGTCAGCAATTTGCAGAGAGAGATCATATACGGAAGAAGCACCGACCCGACAGATCCAGACCACATAGGTGTCCTGAATTTCGCACTCAACAGGTACATGAGAATCGATGACGAAGCGTACTGGCAGAAGACCTGGATTCTATTCATTCCTACATGGGATAGTTATGGAGTCGATCTTGTGAAGGTCAACAGCACCGACAGGATGACCTCGGGGAGATACAGTTCGTGGTTGATATTGACGAACAAAGGTGACAAAGGAACTGGAGATACTTGGGGGTGGTCGACGGGGCCCGTTACAAAAGATCATGCGGTCTGGTTGAGAGCCACTACTCAGTTAAGCGATATGTGCCTGGCTCCATATAACCTTTCAAAATACTATACAAGAGACACTAAGGACGACAAGTACAAATATCCAAGTTCGACGTACTGTCTTTATTTGAACCATGACACAGCTCAGTGGGACCTGTTCATAGAGCCCGCAGGAATTAACGTTCTGGGGATTCTATTTGGAACGGACAAATTGTACTATGGTGAGATAGTAAGGCTAAGGCACGCTTCAAGTGGCAAGTACGTTTCGTATCATCAGGTTTATACAAGCTCCACCTCTTCCTACAACTGTGGGACTGTAAACGATACCGACAAGTATCAAATGGCCAACTGGTGGATTATTTACAGATGAGTTCCGGTTCATTTCGATCGTAGCAGAAGCAATCGGCAATAGATAAGACAAAGTCGCACGAACCTTCCGAGAAATCATTATTAATGGTATCAGTTCGGAAGGTTCGTGTGATTTTCTTTGGTGAAGTTTCTCAGTCTTGCAGCAAAGACTCCTCTTTTGTATTCGATTTTAGCCAGTTATCTTCAGTTCCAGGGATTTGCAGGAGAAATCTAAATCATTACTTGCCAGGAGCATTACCACTTAAGCACGCATTCTATGGACTGAAAATTAGGATCATCAAGTTCTTCGGGGTTTAAACTGTTCGAAATGATCAATATAAGTAGGCTTGATCAGAAGCTTTCAAATCGAAGATTAATCTTTATCCTGGTACTGTATATTCTCTGCAATAGTAATAAGAAAGCTAATCTCGAATAAGGAATAAGAGCAGTAAACTATTTCACATTCCTTCCACTTACAGGCTCTTATAATAGTCTTAGTCTCATATGGAGGTGACAAGAATGAAGAAGATAGCAGTTCTCTCGATCCTAATGCTGATTCTTGGAGTAGTAGCCACAGCTTTTCCTGGTTTAAGAAGTGAAATGGATGGGGAGATTTTGGAACTACGTCTACAAATCCAGATTGCAAACGCAATAAATGCAGCCAACCTCTCTCCTGAACAGCTAGGCCAAGTGTATGATCTTGCAAAGTCCACCCGCGAGGAACTCGAAGCTCTAAAGGAAAGAGTTACGAATACTTTTGAAGAAACTCTGGAAAAAGCAATCTCAGGCGAAGAAGCGGCTCTTCCGGAAATGGATCCAACCAGGACAAGAATGCAGTCGATAGTCGAGAATTATCTTAACGGTCTGAAATCGATTATCACAGTCGAACAGGCCGAGAATCTCGCTGAATACTTCAGTGAAAGGCCGGTAGCCAATCGTTCTGAAGTTTATGAGAAAAATGCACCCATTAGAGAGAGAATCGAAGAAAGACTTCCGGAGATTGAGGAACAGCTTAGACAGCAGTTCAGAAATCTCCCTCCTGAAGCTCAGGAACGCCTCAAGAATATCGATGTTGACGAAAGAATGAAAGTCTTGAAAGAGAAGATGTCAGACAGGCTCAATGCCAGCAGACCCGGCATAGTTGAGAGACCTGTGCAAAACAACTTCAATGCTCAAAGACTGGCAATGGTGCTTCTATCTGATGAAGCGCTGGAAGTAATGGAGAAGATGCTCGGCCAGTAATAACTTTAACAAAGCAAGCCTTTCCGGCCGGAGACTGTAAATATCTCCGGCTGTTCATTTTGATGTCCCCAATGTCGAAGATAGTAGTATTCTTATGTCTTGATTACTTAATGATTCCGATTTCTCTGAAAGAATCAATGCATCTGTATCCAGAAATTGCGTATTCGAGAAGAGAGAAGCTACATTTCTTCATAGAACCAGCAAGACAAGCGGCATATGAAGAAACTAAGTTTCTCTAATGATTAAAGATACATTCAGTACCTCTCTTTTCACTGACTTTCTTACTCCTCTGATCCTTTGATCCAACAACTTCACAGCCTCGAATCCTTCCATGTCTTTGTCTATCCTGATTGATGTCAGTTTTGGAGAGAAAATAGAGGAAAAGATAATGTCATCGTAACCAATTACAGATATCCTTCTAAGCAACGACTCATCTATGCTCCTTAGAGCATTTATTGCTGCGAAGGCTCGAGTGTCATTGAAACAGAAGATACCATTGAAAGGAATTGACTCTAAAAAGATAGACCTAACTATCTTGAAAGTATTATCGTAATCAGTAATACGATCATTTATTACTTCATAGTAAACCTTCTTATCCTCGGCAATCTTTACAAAACCCTTTTCCCTCTCACTGGAAGCAGAACCGGAATCTCTGGAATTGATCATCAGAAGACGAGTTGCTCCACGAGACACCAAATACTCTCCAGCAAGCTCACCGCCATGATAGTCGTCTGTAAAAACCTCATCTACACCAAGTTCTTTGTAATCTCTACCGATTACTACAAGCGGAAACTGACGCTTGACTAAATCTTTAGCATAAGAGATCTCAGGATTGCTTGGGACGATTATTATCCCTCCAACTCGATGCTCTAAAAGCATGTGTACTGCACTTTTAGCTTCTTCAGATCTCAATTTAGTGTTGATCAAAATCATTCTATAGTTGTATTTTGATATACCCTTCTCTATTCCCTGCAAGATCTCGGAAAAGAATGGATCGTACTCTGCCTCGAAGATCACTCCAATTGTCGTGCTTACATTGTTACGCATAAGCGTAGCTGTGGCGTTTCTTACATAGCCTAACTCCTCAATCTTCTTAAGCACTCTCCTTCTAGTCTCTTGAGAAACATCTGGATGCTTGTTGATTACCCTCGAGACTGTGGAAGTGGAGAGATTAAGATCTTCAGCAATCATTTTGATGGTAGCGTAGTTCTTCTTCAAAGTATCACCTCGTTACTGCACCAAGTATCATTATTCTATCAGAGTTTCCCGGTGTGGAAAGATCACACTAAGCAAGAAACAGTGTGGTTATCGAGACAGACGGCGTCTCACTCGATGAGACTAGTTATGGCTGGTTTTGATTGAAACGAAAACTATGATAGAATCAGGGTGGTAACGCACCCGGGAACGTTCTCAAGTGATAGCATTTTGAACAGAGCGGCAACTGAAAACCCAAAAAGGAGGTTTCATTATGTCAAGAAAACTACTGGTGTTGATCCTAGTGGTGACGCTTGCTTTTTCGGGCATCCTAATGGCAAAAACGACACTCGTCCTGTGGGACCAGCTCGCAGCAACGGAAGACATAGTTAAGATGTTCAACGAAAAAATGAAGGCAGAAGGAAAGGATATCGAAGTGAAGCTTGAGCTGATACCTTACGACCAAATGGTTCCAAAGTTCATGGCGGCCCTCTCTGCTGGAATTGCTCCGGACCTTTACGGAATGGACCTTGTTCAGTTTCCTTTCTTCATTTCAATCGGCGCATTCACTGATATCACGGAATGGGCTAAAGAACTACCTTTCTTTGATGAACTAACCAAAGGAATGCTAGAAATTGGAATGAAAGATGATAAGATTTACGGACTCCCTTATCAGATTGACTTATCAACAATGCTTTGGAACAAGGATCTTTTTGAAGAGGCAGGTCTGGATCCCGAACAGCCACCGCAAACGTGGTATGAACTTGTCGAAATGGGCCAGAAACTTACCGTTGACAAAGATGGAGACGGAATCATTGATCAGTGGGGATTCAACCTTACAGGTGGTGGCGC
Source organism: Mesotoga sp. BH458_6_3_2_1 (assembly GCF_003664995.1). NCBI lineage: Bacteria > Thermotogati > Thermotogota > Thermotogae > Kosmotogales > Kosmotogaceae > Mesotoga > Mesotoga sp. BH458_6_3_2_1. Next base: position 177,319 of record NZ_JFHL01000021.1, read on the forward strand.
TGGCGCCTATATGTTCTGGTTCATGCCCTTTGTCTGGGGAAACGGTGGCAGAATGTTTGACGATGAAGGCAACGTAGCGCTAGATTCTTATGAGACAGTTCAGGCTCTACAGTTCTGGGCAGATCTTGTTCATAAGTACAAGATTGCTCCTGTTTCCTCTGTTCAGTATGGTTCGGGTGACAGATACAATGCTTTCGTTTCAGGGAAACTTGCCATGTTCCTAGGCGGCAACTTCAACATAACATCTCTACTACAGGATGCACCTGATATGGAATTCGGAGTAGCTATGATCCCTAAGAACAGAGGCGAATTCGCTTCATTCGGTGGCGGGAGTCTTCTAGGAATAACCTCACAGAGCAAGAACGTTGAAGCGGCAAAGGAATTCATGGAATTCGCGTTCTCTGAAGAAGCGCAGGTTGGTGCGTTCGCTCCAAGTCTACAGCTAGTTGCGAGACCTAGCCTTTATGATAACGAATACTACAAGGACATCCCCCAGATGCTGCGTTTCGCGGATGTACTTGGTATAGCGCAGACTCCATACTCTGTTAAGTACAATGAAATCTACGATCCAGTTGGCTATTACTTTGAGAGCGTTTTCCTGGGACAGATGGATGCAGAAACAGCAATAAGAGAATGCGCAAAGGAAATTGAAAAGATACTTGCAGAATAAATAATTCTTCCCTCATCGGGATGGTTAAAACGCCATCCCGATTTTTTTAGGAGGAACCGCCAATGAAACAGAAGACAAGGAAGGGATTGTATGGATTTCTATTCCTTCTACCAGTTATAGTGATGATTAGCATATTTTTCATCTATCCCTTGATTAAAGTAGTGTTGATGTCATTCCAGGAATGGAAGATAATGGGGGGATCGAGTTTTGTCGGTTTGTCAAACTATAAGAAGGCACTCGCAGATGATGAGTTCTGGAAAACTCTTTGGAACACCGTAATCTACGCAATAATTGTTACCCCAATGATTTTTGTTCCTGCAGTCATGCTGGCCAATGCTTTGAAGAAGACTTCACGCTCAACAAAGATTTTCAGAACTATCTTTTTTGTACCATACGCTATTTCCTTTGTAGCTGCTAGTTATATATGGCAATGGATATACAACGACTCTTACGGAGTACTTAATTACATTCTGATATCTCTCAACATGATAGGCCAACCAATCAACTGGCTCGGGCAGACGTGGTTATCCCGAATTATGGTTTCCATAATGGTCGCATGGAAGACTCTTGGATTCACAATGATAATTGTCATAGCGGGCTTACAGGGAATTTCACCTCAGATTTATGAGGCAGCTTCGATCGATGGGGCTAGGAAATCGCAAGTTTTCAGGTACATAACGCTCCCCCTTCTTCGCCCTACACTGGTACTCGCTTTGATTCTTTCACTGGCAGGTTCTTTCAAAGCCTTCGATCACTTTTACATAATGACAAAAGGAGGCCCACTGAAGACCACCGAGACCATTGTAATGTACATTAACAAAATCGGATTCGAATTCTATGATATTGGATTTGGGTCGGCAATATCGGTGATATTTTTGGGAATTCTACTTCTTATCAGCTATTTGCAGTTGAAGGCAGGCGGATTCCAAAATGAGTAAGAAACTCTTCATCACATTGATTATAATCTCGATAGTTTTCATAATACCGATTTACTGGGCTGCAATAACTTCGTTCAAGCCCTCCAGTGAGGTTTTGTCGTATCCACCAAGTCTAGTTGCGAAACAACCAACTCTAGCACAGTTTACGAAGCTCTTTACAGCCGGAGATTCCATATTCACAAGATATGTCATAAATACGTTCATACTTTGCGGACTAAGTATAGGAATGGTCTTGATACTGAGCATAATGGGAGGCTATTCGTTAAGCAAGCTCCCTTTCAAAGGCAGCAATATAATCTTTCTGGTAATACTGTCAATTATGATGGTTCCATATCAGTCTCTTTTGATTCCCTTGTATAATCTGATGAATGCAATGGGGCTTCTGGACTCGTTGTTTGGTGTTTCACTAATCTATACAACTTATGCTATGCCTTTCTGCATTTTTATGATGAAGAATTATTTTTCTTCATTGCCCAATACCCTTAGGGAAAGTGCTCTTATAGATGGAGCTTCGGAAATACGAATTCTATTTGGGGTCCACTTGCCGCTCGCATTACCTGCAATTGCAACTGTAATAGTCTATGTATTCTTGATGACCTGGAACGACTTTATCCTTGCTCTGAACTTCACCAGTTCAAATGATGTAAGAAACATACAGGTAGGGATTACTCTGTTCGCGACAACTAGATTTACACGCGATTGGGGGCTTATCAATGCTGGTGCAACATTCAGCATCATTCCCAGTATTCTTGTGTTTCTTCTCTTGCAAAAATACTATGTGGAAGGAATGACGGCAGGGACTAACAAAGAATAGAAAAGCTTGATGAATACAAAGGAAGTGAAACAATGATAGATACGAAATTCAAGGAGCTACCTCTAGGTGAGGTAAAGCCTGCCGGATGGCTGGAAAGGCAACTCAGAATTCAGGCAAAAGGCCTGACGGGAAGACTGGAAGAGGTCTGGAAAGATGTCGGTCCTGATAGCGGTTGGCTTGGGGGAAGCGGCGAAAACTGGGAGAGAGGGCCCTATTACTGTGATGGTCTAATTCCTTTGGCCTATCTACTTGAAGATGCAGGGCTTAAGATAAAGGCTGAAAAATGGATAACCTGGGCTCTGGGAAGCCAGAACGAGGAGGGTTTCTTCGGACCAAGAGACAATGATGATTGGTGGCCAAGAATGGTCATGCTCAAAGTGATAAAGAACTACTTTGAATACACTAAGGATCAACGTGTGGTTAGTTTTTTGACCAGGTATTTCAAGTATCAACTTCGAAACATAGATTCTAGAGAATTCGCAATTTGGGAAAACACCAGAAGTGCGGAAAATATTTATGTGATACTCTGGCTTCATGGTATCACTGGAGATGACTTCCTATTAGATCTTGCCAAGAGGTTTTTTGAAAAGTCAATGAACTGGTCCGATTATTTTGAAGAATTCAAGTACACAAGGCCGACCGGAGAGTATCTGGACTGGGAAGAATTCATGAAAGCTACCAGCGGAAAGGGACTCGAAGGGCTTTACGAATACGAGGAGAAAAAGAATAGCAGTATATATTCTAAGCTGTTTCAGGAAACTCATGTCGTGAATGTCGTGATGGGTATCAAGTATCCAGCCTTAAGGTATCTGCTTTATGGAGACGAAAATCAGTTAAGGATAGTTAAAGAAGGTATAGAAAAACTGACTACTTACCACGGGACATCAAACGGAATGATAACAGGTGACGAACACTTAAATGGAAATGATCCCTCCCAAGGAACTGAGTTGTGTGCAGTAGTCGAGTACATGTTCTCGCTGGAGATGCTTTTCAGAGTCTTCAATGATATCGAGTTCGCTGACATTCTCGAAAAGATTGCATACAACGCATTGCCCGCAACAATTGACAAAGAGTTGCTCACACATCAATACGATCAGCAAGCTAATCAGATAATGTGCAGTCACGCCAAACGCAATTGGTACAACAATCTAGATGATTCAAATGTATTCGGACTTGAACCGAACTTTGGTTGTTGTACGGCGAACATGCATCAAGGATGGCCCAAATTCGTGAAGAATCTATGTTACAAGAGCAGTGACGGCGGGTTGGTTTTCGGGGTTTACGGTCCCTGCAACATAGAAACGTCCATATCTGGGCAGACTCTTTTGATAAGAGAAGTAACTGATTATCCTTTTGACGACAAAATCGAGATTATATTCGATTCTGACATTGATCTCGAAGTACCTCTTCATTTAAGGGTTCCAGGCTGGGCTACAAGAACTGAAGTAAAATTGAATGGCTCTAGACTTGATCTAGAGGTCTTTGGGGGATATCTGACCATCAGAAGATCATGGAGCAAAGGAGATCTAGTCGAGTTGGTCTTCCAGTCTAGGGTTAGAACCTCAAAATGGTTCAGAAACTCACTTAGTGTTGAGAAAGGTCCTCTTCTTTTCGCTTTGAGACTTGATGAAAAGTGGAACACAACGAACAAAGATGGGGAGTTTCCTGAATATGAGGTTTACACAACCAGCCCATGGAATTACGCCTTGAAAGTGGATCTCAAGAACCCAGAAAAGAGCTTTTCTTTTGTCAAGCAAACACAAAAATCGTCCGAGCAGCCCTTTGATCAGAATCGAGTTCCAGTATTGATTGAAGCCGATGCAATTAAGGTAGAAGAATGGTCGATGGAAAGGAATTCGGCGGGGCCTCTCCCAGAAAGTCCTGTAAAACCGGATGGACCGTTAGAGAAAGTATGTTTGATTCCTTACGGTGCGGCTCGACTGAGAATAGCTCAGTTTCCTTACTTCGAAGCAAAGAAAGAAGGAGACTAATAACGATGATAGCAGCACTTCCAAAATCGTTTCAGACAACCACTTGTGAAGGGTCTATTCCTCAAGGCACGTGAAGGCCGAAACCCTTGTTCGGATGGCTTTCCAAGATCCAAAGAGACAATATGGCACAGTAGATTTTGTGTTCTAGACTGACCGATGTGCTTGGCTGATCACAAAGGCACCTCTAGTCGCACGAGGAAATGAGCTTTGACTGTCGATTTTGCTCCGCTGAGAGAGAGAAGTCTGATAGTATGTGGTTGTGGCGTCGACAAGAAATCGACTATTCGTTGAAGTCTGCAGTGTTTTCACTTCGTTGAATTCCCTAATAGATTCTCTTTTGGCGCATAGCTAGATAATTGAACTTGAGCTTAGTTTTGTTCTGAGCTCAATCTGCAAGACCTGCTAGGAGAGACGCGCCAACTTAGTTTTAGCGTTGTCAGCTCAGCATTTGGCTGTCATGGTTAATAGGAGCACTTCATAAGTTGGCATCTGCCTCCTTATGCAGGTTTAACCCATCTAAGCATTGGCGTGGCGCTTTAGGGAGGTGGAAACAAAATGAATTTCAGACTGTTTTTCTTAGTGCTTTTCTTATCAATTGCAATGTTAGTGACAACCTCATGCATCTTCAGGAATAATCAACCACCTGTAATCGAGAAAGAATCCTCCGGACCTTCTGGCGACACACTTGATGTCTGCATTACATTTGAGTGGCTCGGTTATGACGACGATGGCTACGTCTCTCTGTATCAGTATAGGACAGACGGCGGACAATGGATTGATTACAGTACAAAGACCAGTTATACCTGGTGCGGTTATCAAGAAGGAGATCACACCTTTGAGGTGAGGGCGAAAGACGACAAAGGACTCACTTCTGAACCGATACTCTGGGCTTTCACTTTTCTCTTATTTGAACCCTATTTGGGAGACTTCGTCTTTGTGAGTGGGGGTTCTTTCACCATGGGAGATACCTGGGGAGACGGGTTTAACATGGAGAAACCAACCCATCAGGTTGAACTCACGTACGATTTCTTTGTGGGGAAGTATCCAGTTACTTTCAACGAGTACAACGAGTTCTGCGTAGATAAGGGGGCCGTAATTCCCTCCGATGAAGGCTGGGGAATGGGTAGCAGGCCTGTAATCAATGTTCCATGGTGGATGGCAATAGAATACTGCAACTGGTTGAGTGAAAAGGATGGTCTGCCTCCTGCCTACGTAAGTCGCTGCGAAGTCAATGAAGGTCAGTTGCTCGATTCTGAGGGAAAGCTAACGACGGACATTACAGAAGTACTGGGATACAGATTGTTGACAGAAGCCGAGTGGGAATATGTCGCACGGGGAGGCAAACATAACTCCGAATACAAATGGTCTGGAAGCGATGACCCTTCACTAGTAGCCTGGTACGATTACAACTCTAACGAGAAGACCCGACCGGTTGGCCAGCTCGAACCAAATGCTCTCGATATCTACGACATGAGTGGAAACGTGCTTGAGTGGTGCACCGACTTCTACTCAGAATATACGGTTTCTCAAAAAACAAACCCGTACGTTTCCAGCGGAACTCACCGGATCTGTCGAGGCGGATGTTGGGCCTTTCCTGAGAAAAACACCCGAGTTTCTTATCGTCACCCTGCAATTCCCATACATTTCGGAAGCATAGCCGGGTTCAGAATCGTTAGAATTGCTCAGTAGCGATACTTCTGAACTCGCATTGGAGGATGATAGAGTAAAGAGAAACAATGTGATGAGTACAATATGCTCTCAATCGATCATTGAAATAAAAGGGGGGGGTAGGAAGAAATGAAGAGACTTTTGATACTACTGCTGATAGTTTTGTTTGCGGTGATGCTTGCAGGGTGTAAGAAGCCTAGGGAAAACCAGCCGCCAGTTCTCCAGAAGATCGGTGAGTCTGAAGGAGTAATAGATTGTTCAGCGAACGTTCTCGAGTGGATCGCATCGGATCCAGACGGAACGATTGCGAAGTACTACGTCAACGTCGATGAAGCAGGTTGGAATGACTATGGACTTGAAACAGAATACGTCTGGAATGATTACGGAACCGGGGTTCATTCATTTGAAGTGAAGGCCGAAGACAGCGAAGGCACATTCTCGAATATCATCTCCTGGAATTTCGTTGCCATTGAAGAGATGATATTGGTTGAAAGTGGAAAGTTCACGATGGGAGACTCTTGGGGAGACGGATACGAGAATGAATTACCTCTGCACGAAGTAACTATAGATTACGACTACTTCATCGGGAAGTATGAGGTCACCTTTGATGAGTTCGATGCTTTCTGCGACGACTTGGGCAGAACGAAACCCAAAGATTTCTCCTGGGGCAGAGAAAGGAGACCAGTGATTTCTGTTTCCTGGTATGACGCAATTGCCTACTGCAACTGGTTGAGCGACAAGGCGGGACTGGCAAGAGCGTATGACGACAACGGTAATCTGCTCGATCTTTCAGGCGGCATGGCAGATGACCCGTCTGAGGTAAATGGGTTTCGCTTGCCCACGGAAGCCGAGTGGGAATACGCCGCAAGGGGTGGAGATTCAGAGTCATTATTTAAGTACTCAGGAAGCAACGACCCGGATGAAGTCGCATGGTACAGAGAGAATGCTCACAATGACACTACTGATAGCCTTTCAACATGGCCAGTCGGAGAGAAGGAACCCAATGGGTTGGGAATACACGACATGAGCGGCAATGTGTTGGAATGGTGCACTGAACCCTTCCAGGAATACACTGCCGACTCAACTACAAATCCCTACGTCCCAATAGACGGCAGCAAGGACTTCGTAATTAGGGGAGGTAGCTACTTCAATATAGCAAGACTTTTAAGGGTTCCTTATCGAGAGGAAGTAAATGGGGAGATTGGAATATATGTTGTTGGTTTCAGAGTCGTAAGAACCGAAAAGTAACGAAGAAGCCCTCAGTTATCTGCTCTCAAAGCAAAGCATCCGGATTGATAAATCAGCCAGAGAGTTGCTCGCCACCATGAGATACTGAAGTAGTAGGCAGCTGGTTCTCCCTGCTCTATGAGCATGCTCTTGAAGAAGGTAGAACCTATTGTGAATAGCATTGGGGTTTTAGTCTCAACAGAGATCGGGAAGACTTCAGGAGAAATTCACGACTCTTAATCTCTTGTTGGTTATTTCTAAAGAACGTCAGCTTCTTGACTTGGGGGACTTGGAATATCAGTTGATGGATTCACATCTCGTAGTTGGCAGAGCGATATGAACCAAGGAATTTGAAGTAACTGCAACGGTCACTGATTGCCTTGATTCCCTCTTTCACTTGTCTGTCAGCTACCGTTCCTTCAAAATCTACAAAGAATATATAGCGCCACATCTCTCTCTTGAAAGGCCTTGATTCGATTTTCGTCAGATTAAGATTGCGATCTGACAACTCTCGGAGGACACTGAACAAGGCGCCGGGCTTATGCTCCGTCGTGAATATAATAGATGTCTTGCATTTTCCAATACATGGCATGGATTCTCTACCCATTAAGAAGAATCTGGTTGTATTTGTCTCGAGATCTTCGAAATTCCTCCTTAAGATTTCAAGCCCATAAGTTTCGGCCGCAAGTTCGCTGGCGATTGCAGCTGTCGACTCCATCTCGCAAACCGCCAGGTCCTTCGCTGCGCCGGCAGTGTCATAGTATTCTTTCGCCACAAGGCCCTCTTTTTCCAGATGTTCCGAGCACTGTGACAACGCCTGATGGTGAGAAATCACGTATTTTATGTCACAGATCGTTTTACCCTTGGGAGCCATAAGGCAATGCTCAATTCGAAGCATAACCTCTGCCTGGACAAGAAGATCACTATCCACCAAAGCATCGTAAGCAGGAATCACTGTGCCGGCAAGCGAGTTTTCCACGGGGAGAATTGCGTAGTCTGCTTTTCCATACTGAACAAGATTCAACATCTCTCGAAACGATCTGCATGGAATAGTAATAGGTGACTCCCCGGACAGCTTTTTTATAGCCTGTTCTGAATAAGCTCCGTGTTCGCCCTGAAAAGCGATACTCTTTTTCTTCAAAGGACTCCCCTGTTCATGAGGCAGATTCACTGCCTGAATATTATTCTGTTATTAATGCTCCAATCTTCCAATTTGGTTCCTTCTTGCATTAGCTGCTGTATAAGGCTGCTTAATCTGGGATAATTCACACAATTATAGCTCTTCAATTGCGACGCTAAGATGAATTAGCCTGAACAAACTGGCCGAAAAGCCTTCAGGACAAAAGTTAGGAGATACCTCTTCTATTGTTTTTCAACATTCATAGACAAAAAGCAGAATTGAAAGGAATATGGGAAGTCTTCGGACCTATTTGAGCAGCTAGCTTTGCTCTTGCTTGAAACCGGTTGGACTAAGATCGATACTTCCCAGAATCATAAACAACCAGTTACATCACAGGGCAGTTTCGGTTCATCGTTCGGATTGCCTATCTGAATACTCCTGCATCGCTTTCGAAAGAAAATCCGCTAACCCTTCACCATACTTATCTATGTTTGCTTTGAACCTATCATCCATCACATACATGTTGCCTAGAGAGGCAAAAGACTCAAGACTATAGTAATGTCCAAAACTTTCGTTAAAGACCTTATACATTCTGTCTATTGCTTCTTGTACAAGGTCTGAATCGGGATCTTCATCTCTAATCTCTGCTAGTTCTCTGAAAAGCTCATCTAGTATCTTCTCCATATCCTTCCTCTCCCGGTCGCTCTTCGAAGCGATAAAATCGTTACTCTTTTCAACCGTCTCATCACCCCAAAGTTGTCTCGCTTCTTCTTCATAGGGGTTGCAAGAGAAATCGAATCCCTTGAACTTTTCTCTCTGACTCATCGAGTCTTCTCCTTTCAAAGTCTTGAGCGTCCTTTCCAGTGTGCTAAGCATAGCCTCAATTCTCTCTTTCTCCAGCATCAAGTGTTTCTTCTGAAGCTCGAAGGCCCTGGCTCTATCGAACCTCGGATTGCTGAGAAGCTTCTTGATCCTCTCCAAAGAGAAGCCACACTGTCTGAAGAAGAGAATCTGCTGAAGTTTGTCGAGATCTTCTTCCGAATACTCTCTGTATCCATTTTGAGCATTACGCCTGGGTCTCAAGAGCCCAATCTCGTCATAATGATGAAGTGCCCTTACAGAAAGGCCCGAAAGCTCGGCAACCTGTTTTGCGTTCAAGAAATCTCCTCCCATAATCACAAGGATATACTATTACATAACGTAATAGTCAAGTAGCTCAATCAATATCTCGACTAAGGATTCCTTGACCGTCAAAGAGCGACCCAAGAAGTTCACTATGACTTCTGCGCTGGCCTGACATAAAAGGATTAAGCAAAGACTTCACTGTATTGTCACAGAAGAGTCTCTGCATACTGGAACCGTATTTGAAAGCGTGTTTAGAAATCGAAGAGATGAGTTTATTGGTAGATTAGTATTTCTGATCGAGCATGAAAGCAAACTCTTTCTTTCAACTGACAGTCAGACAGATTATAAGAGATACCATACCGGTATCTTGTGGTGAAGCTAAAGCCCTTTGAATTGAATGTGATATGTCCTCAGTTTTGAATCAACTGGGAATCCACATTGTCTAGCAAAGAGTGGCTACGTGAGGAGATTGAGAAATGAGTCTGAAGAAGTCATTGACGTTACTATCTTTCATTTTGATTTTTGCTGCCATAGTTGGCGCAGGATCGAATCAGGCAACGAGCAACTGCGATGAAGCAAGGGAAATTGCAAGGCAAGCATATGTTTTTGCCTACCCAATGCTCGAGAATCTTCGAACCATGACTCTCCAGGCTGTACTTCCCGGTTCATTTAACAGATTTGAACACAGTGAAGGTTTGCTTGGACCTGAATTCAGAGAGATCGTCCGCCCGAATAACGATACAGTCTTTTCTGCAGCATGGCTTGATTTGAGAGCCGAACCAGTCATAATTCAAATACCTACGATATGTGAAAGATACTACTCTCTGCAATTTGTCGATATGTTTACACATAACTTCGCATATGCAGGAACAAGAACCACCGGTTGCGGAGCAGGGACTTTCTTGATCGCCGGTCCCAAGTCATCGGCAGAAGTTCCCGCGAGCGTTGATAAAGTATTCACCAGCGAAGGAAACTTCGTTTTGTGTTTAGTAAGGATTTCAATAAACCCAGAGATATTAAGTGAGTTTGACGCGATACACAAAATTCAAGAGAGATTTCTAGTCCAGCCCCTTAGTTCCTTCTGCGGTTATGAAGCTCCTGAACCAATCAGAATGGATGTCTTCCCGGTCTTCAGACAGGAACGAGCCGAGTCGGCCGGTTTTATCTCCTATCTGAACTTCCTTCTAGGCCAGCTAGAAATTCATCCATCTGAGAAAGCATTGATCGAGCGATTCGGCCTTATTGGAATAGGACCGAATCTCCCGTTTGACGAATCAGATCTTAACTCCGAGATACGGGCTGCAATTGAGCAAGGGGTTGAAGATGCCATAGAAATCATACTCAGACCAGATGAACTGCTGGGAACTACTAAGAATGGCTGGAGTCTTACAAATCGAGTCTTCGGTAATCGAAACCAGATGCAGGGTAAGTATGAGATTCGAGCTTCGGCGGCGTACATAGGTCTCTATGGAAACGATCTTGAGGAAGCCTACTATCCCATAAGTTATGCAGATGCCGATGGAAAATCTTATGATGGCTCAAAGTATAATTACCTGATCCATTTTGAAAGCCACGAAATTCCACCCGTTGGACCGGGTGGATTCTGGTCCATCACAATCTACGATGAAGACCAGTTCATGGTACCAAATCCAATGAACAGATACTCAATAGGTGATCGGTCAAGATTGTCATATAACGATGACGGGTCTCTCGACATCTACATACAACACGCTTCGCCTGGAGTTGATCATGAAAACAACTGGCTTCCGGCTCCAGATGGAAAGTTTTCACTGTCGCTAAGAATGTATATGCCTTCACCGAGAGCCCTTGATCCTCTCTACTGCCCTCCTGGAGTGGAAAAAGAAAAATCAGGAGACTAGTCTGGTTTGTCATATAGACTTTACCGATGGCTCTTCACTTATGTGATCTCTAAATCACTTAAGCTCATTCGCAGAAGGTCGACTAAGGTCTATGTCTATTCGGAGAGAAACCTTTTCGAAGGAATCTCTCTTCTGTGTGAAACTCTGTCTCTGATACTTTCTTTTACATTTTCCTGACTCTCTACTTCAGATTATTAGCCGATTCCATCTACCAACAGCTTACTGACCGAAAAATTGAATATTCGAAGAGGAGGAGAAAGGTCAATATTTGAAATGAAACGGATACCTATCTAACACAGGAGATCAACGAAATAGTCCCTGATTGGAATCCGATTCTTTAAACGCACCTTCCAACAAAAGAGTTACCTTAGAGAGCTGTAAACGGTATCAAAAGAGTGTTTTGCCATCCCAAAAATTCAATGATATCTGACTATGCTATCATTAGACTGTTGAATGCTTTGAGGTGAACTTCTTGAATAGAATCGGACTCTGCATAGGCTCAAGCACTATCTCCTGGTATGATGGGCAAACACCCAGAAGACTCTTGCACGAAGGAAATCCACTGAAAGTACTCAAGAGCTTTCTTCCAGAGATTCTTGAAACGGGTTTGGTTGTGGTAACAGGAAAGAAGGGAAGAAAACTGTTGAATCTCCCCCAGATCCCCGAAGTTGAGGCCACTGAATTTGCCTACAAAGAACTGAAAAGCAAGTACGGATATCATGAGGCAATTGTGAGCGTGGGCGGAGAGAATTTCACCCTGTATAAGCTAAACGATAAGGGAAACATTACTGCCGTCTTCACAGGCAGTAAATGCGCTTCAGGAACAGGAGAGTTCTTTCTCCAGCAACTGAAGCGAATGGATATCGGACTCGATGACGCAAACGCCGTGGAAACAGACGAGATTTACGAGCTTTCATCAAGGTGTACCGTATTCTGCAAGAGCGACTGCACACATGCTCTCAATAAGGGAACACCTAAAGAATCCGTCCTAAATGGACTTGGAAAGGTCATGTCTGATAAGATCGGCGAACTCATGCACAGAGCTGGAGTAAAGAAGATACTTCTAGTTGGTGGAGTAACAAAAAATCGACTCATGCTCAACCATCTAAAAGAAATCGCAGAAATCACCATACCAGACGAGGCTCTCTTCTTCGAGGCCTTCGGTGCCTATCTCCATGCCAATACTCTAGAAGAAATCGAGATAGAGAAAGAGAGTGTCTTCAAGGAAGGAGTAATGACTTTCCCGAAGAACGAGTCCCTTTCGAAGTTCGTTAACATGGTTGATTTTAAGGACATGCCTTTCAAAACAGCTGAAAGCGGCGATTCTTGCATTCTCGGCGTGGACGTTGGATCGACCACGACCAAGGCAGTTGTTATGAGAGCAAGGGACAACGCTATTCTAGCGAGTTCATATCTCAGGACTATGGGAGATCCGATAAACGCTACTCGACAGTGCCTGGATGAGATCCGTAATTCTCTAGACGTTCCCGTCGAGATAATTGGTCTCGGGGTCACCGGTTCCGGAAGGAAGATAGTGGGTCTTTATTGCGAAACGAGTGCCGTTTACAATGAGATCATGGCTCACGCAAGGGCTGCCTCATTATTTGATAGAGAAGTCGACACGATATTTGAGATTGGCGGCCAGGATGCCAAATACACTTTCTTATCCAACGGCGTTGCCCTTGACTATGCAATGAACGAAGCCTGTTCTGCTGGTACAGGCTCGTTTCTCGAAGAATCCGCAAAGGAATCTCTGAACATAGATTACAGAGAGATTGGAGAGTATGCGCTTAAGGGTCAATCTCCCCCAAACTTCAGTGATCAGTGTGCGGCTTTTATCAGCAGCGACATAAAGACTGCAATCAACGAGGGTATCTCCAGAGAAGATATCTGCGCCGGCCTGGTTTACTCTATCTGTCTGAACTACACAAACAGAGTAAAGGCCATGAGACCGGTCGGGAAGAAAGTCTTCATGCAGGGAGGTGTGTGTCTCAATCAAGCTGTCCCAGTTGCAATGGCGGCAGTTACTGGAAAGGAGATAATCGTCCCACCTCATCCTGGACTCATGGGTGCCTTTGGTGTATCACTAATGGTTAAGGAAAAGCTTCAAGCGGGTCAACTGGAAGAAGAACGCTTTGAGCTTGAAGCCTTGATCTCAAAAGAAGTACGCTATCTCAACACCTTCATTTGTGACGGTGGAGCAGAGAAGTGCGACAGGAAGTGCCCGATCCGAATAATTGAAGTTGGAGGGAAGAAGTTTCCATTCGGCGGCGCTTGCAACAAGTATGAAAATGTTCGTCTTAACCTTCCCATAAACAGAAACGAATACATATATACTACCGAAAGAGAGAAGATAGTCTTTGAACTGCCAGAAGAAAAGGGCCTGGAGACTATTGGAATCAGCAAGTCTCTCTCGATGAATACCCTCTTCCCCCTGTTCTCAAATTTCTTCAGCAGTCTAAGGTTCAGAATTGTCGTACCGGATAAGTCCGACCCCAGGGGCTGGGATAGAAAGAAATCTGAATTCTGTTTTCCAGTCGAACTATCACATGGTTATACTTATGATCTTCTGGATAAGAATCCAGACTACTTCTTCATTCCTGCAGTCAAGGGCTTAGAGGTTGAGAACTCCGTTGAAAACTCGGTCTTCTGTCCATTTGTCCAGAGCGAGCCGGACTGGCTAATGGGGAGTTTCGAAGAACTCAGATCGAAAAGGATCCTGACAGATTTCTTCGATTTTTCGCAGGGCTTTGAGAAAGAGAAGGAGAAGTTCGTTTCACTTGCGAAGTCAATGGGAAGGAACCGCGAAGAAGCTTTGGCAGCCTTTTCCAACGGAGTGAAATCATACGAAGATAGTGTTAGAAGGATAAAAGAAATTGGAGAGAGGTTTCTTGAGAACCTAAAGAATTCGGATTTTGGTGTCGTTATCTTCGGCCGAGCCTACAATGCTTTTTCCAGTGACGCCAACATGGGAATACCAGAAAAACTAGCTTCACGCGGAATCCCGGTGGTAACTTTTGACGCTCTTCCTTATGAAGGCGAAAGATCGTATGAGAAGATGTACTGGGCCTGGGGTGAAATGAACTTGAAAGCGGCCAGATATGTAAAGAACAATCCAAAGCTATTCGCACTCTACATAACAAACTTCAGCTGTGGACCTGACTCGTTCTTGATTTCCTTCTTCAGAGATATTATGGGGAAAAAGCCGTCCCTGATTCTGGAACTGGATAGTCATACGTCAGATGCCGGAGTAGAGACAAGGATCGAAGCCTTCGCCGATGTCGTCAGAAGCTCTCTCGAAAGAAAGACTGATTTGGGCGAGAAGAAAAGGGCGAAGAGGCCAAAACTTCTGACGAACAACGGGACATTCAGTATAGAGCTACAGGATGGAAGACACATACCAATTACAGATCCTTCGGTCAAAGTAATCGTTCCCACCATGGGCGAGTTTGCGGCTCAGCTTATAGCTGCGGCATTCGAAAAAGTCGGTATAAACAGTCACGTCCTCCCGAGACCGACCGAACTGGAGTTTCAACTGGGGAAATCCAACTCATTATCTAAGGAGTGTTTACCTTTTCACCTGACTCTGGGAAGCCTAATTCGTTACCTCGAGGAGAACAAAGACGACGAAAGCATATTAATGTACTTCATGCCAGACACTCGCGGCCCTTGCCGATTTGGACAGTACAGTACTTACATTGATCTCTGGCTTGACAAGAACAACGCGAACAACGTTCTCCTATTCTCTCTCAATTCTGAAAACGGCTATGCGGGCATAGGACTCAAGGCGAAACTGCGAATCTGGGCGAGCATGATTATTGCAGACGAATTCTGCAATCTTGAAAATGCCTTGCTAACACTGGCATCCGACAGAGATGAGGCAATCAAAGCGGCCAAAAAAGCGCGCAAGATTATGCTTGAGAGTGTCAAAAGAGATTCCTTCAGCGAAATGACCAAGAAACTGGAGGAGATTTGTGAAAACATCTCTCGCATTCCTCTGAAGAGTGATTTCGAAAGTGCACCTAAAGTCCTTCTCTCGGGAGAGATTTACGTCAGGAATGATGAATTCTCCAGAAAGTCTCTGGAGCTGTTTTTCGCCGACAACGGAATAATCATGCATGCATCTCCAATTGAAGAATGGATATATTATCTCGACTACATTCTGCTGAAGAGATATGTACCGACCGAACTCGGTCCGCTCAAGAGGGGAGCGAAACACGTTGAAATTCTTATAAAACAGGCATTTGAGAAAAGGATTAAAAAGATTCTTGAAAAGAGTGGCCTTTACAAGTCACACTTAGTCGACATCGAGTCCATGGTGAACACTTCTAAGGACTTCTTGAATCCGAAGCTTACCGGAGAGGCAATACTGACTCTTGGAGCCGTTTTGTTCGAATCGATAGATACTTACAATGGAGTTATTTCTATAGGCCCATTTGGATGTATGCCTACAAGGATCGCCGAAGCTATTGCAGAAAGAGGTCTGGAGCACCTGAGAGAAAACTCTAGCAAACTCAAGAGGGAGATCTTCAAGATCGCTGGCAACATTCCAATTCTCTTCTTTGAGTCCGATGGAAACCCGTTCACTCCAACCGTTGAGAGCAGGCTTGAATCGTTTGTGGTGCAGGTGAAGAGAGTTAAATCACTTTCGATGGAACTTCAAAGTCAGAAGTTCAAATAACTCTTGAGAGACTAGGATCTGCATTGCGACACGAGTCATCCAAAGCCAGATGGCCAATTCTCCAGTCGGCAGCTCCCAAAAATGCTATTGAGATAATCGCTAATATAGATTATCCGGTAAGAACCAATCCAAATGCTTTCTTCCTCTGGACTTAATTGATTGGCTCTGAGAATTCTCTAGCCGCTATTTGGTTTCCATCTCCTTTTGTATTCTATCTATAACGAACAGAATGTAAAGCAAGTACAGGAGCACCGCCCCATTAGCCGCCAAAATCACGCCAATAACCAGTCCCGGCAAGAGATGAGAGATCAGCATTGACAGCCCGAATGTTATTGCAAGAACATTCAGAGTGAGTTGCGCGATAGTCAACTTAATGAGCACACTGGGTATCTTACTGTCTTCTCTGCCTGTCCTGCTTGCTTGTTGACCGATGAATTTGCCGAGCGAAAGCGCTCCACCCAATATATTGAGGACACCGACAAGCAAGGTAAGCGGATATACCAAGATCTCCGGAATAATGCAAGATACGGTTCCAAGAGCTGCAAATACAAGACCGATAAGGATCACCGGCAGAGATCTGGGGAAAACTCCTATCGGGGTGCTTCCCGAGGCAATCATCTGGATAGCAAAAATCATCATTAGTAGGCCAAGCTGGGCACTTCCCGAAAAAGGCAGAAGCCCGAGATTTACTGGTATTAATAAAACGCCCAGAATAATCATAAAAACACTTGTAAATAGAATCATGGCCCTGTCGATGGGTAGTTCTACTTCTCCGTCTTTGCTCTTCTGTTCTTGCGGGTAAGTGCTGTATATATTTCTCAAAACAAACGAAAGATATACGACAGCGGCTCCATAGATCAGAACAAGGATCGCCGTCATTTGAACACTTAACAGGCTCTGATTCCAAAGAAGTACTGATATGAGAATCGATGAAACATATGCCACCGTGCATCCGGCAATCAAGTGTTTGAAGATTCCACCATATTTGGACCAGGCTTTGAGCTTATCCTTCGAAAGGATCATCTGAAGAAGCAATAGAGCTCCTCCCGGGCCAAAGAAAAGGAATAGCAGAAGCCTGGGAATATCATTGAAGGCATCTGGAATGAAACAGGTTATCGTTCCAATTCCACCAACGATAAGCCCCGCCAACACGACAAACTTCGATCGTCTTAAGTCGCCAAATGGTGTTTTCCCCATTGAAATGATCTGCAGGGAGAACATGACCAGCAGAAGTCCGTAAAGTCCATTCTCATAATAGGGAAGTCCTCCGGTAGCCACTGGAAAGAGCAGTATCCCCGTAATAAGAAGAATAAGCCCGGCTATCATCAAGATTACTACTTCAAGAGACAGCTCCGATTCGCTAAACACTTTTGTCAAATTCATAGGCAGCCGCCCAATCAATAGTAGTTACCTTTGGTTCTGTAGTTCTCCAGTCTCTCTGCAGCCAAATTCAGTGCAAACTCATCAAATTTCTCTCGATCTGTTCTATACATTTCGTCAAAATCGCGGTATTTCTGCGGGAAGACTATAAGCAGATCTCCTTTCTCCATCTTCTCGAATATGTAGCTCACCGCTTCTTCGACAGACACTGAATCTGGTGGAGGAGTAAGTCCTCTGAAGATAGCCGTTCTAACATTTCCCGGACATACAACACTGAATCTCAAGCCCTCATTTTGAAGCTCGTAATACAAGCTTTCAGTGATAGTCTTCACCGCACTCTTTGTACCTGCATAAAGCGCTTGATATGGAACTGGGACCAGTCCCGCTATAGAAGCTGTATTTACTATGTGACCAGATTTCTGCTCTCTCATAATTGGAATGGCTTGGTATGTTCCGTAGATCACTCCCCAGAGATTGATATCTATCAAATTCTTCCAGATCTCAAGAGTCACCATCTCGGTTGGAATCGTCATTCCTATTCCGGCATTGTTGAATACAAAGTCAAGATGTCCTTCGTACTTTCTTGCTGATTTGATGATCTTCTCCACCTGCTCTTCTTTTGTCACATCAGTGAGGAATGGTACTGCTTCCCCTTCATACTTTGAATTCAGTCTTTCCGATTCTCTATCGAGATTTTCCTGACTTACATCTGCCATAAATACAGCCTTCGCGCCTCTAGAAAGCATTCCCTCGGCCAAACCGAGCCCAATTCCTGAAGCGGCCCCAGTAACAACAGCAACTTTCTTCTCAAAGTATCCGTTCATCTCTTCCTCCTCCTGTAATTTATGGAAGTATCCTGGAATCGCCGACATTCAACCTGACAATTCCTTGGGCCATACTTGCCGATGTAAACCTTCTGATCGGCAAAGCTTCCAATGATCTTATGATCCTTGTCTGCAACGGATGTTGCTCATAAGAAAGGCCAGTCCACTCCACGGAGCCTGTACCAATCCACATTTTCTTCAACACCATCTCTTGAGGATACAGAGTAGCATGGCTCAGAGTAGCACCCCCCTTTCCTAAATTGGGCAAATATCTCCATCCAAACAGATTGATCTTCGGATTCTTGTTTAGCTCGGTAAGATTCTCTTCACTTACCTCATCACCTCTTTGAAGATCGATTCTCAGGAAGGTGAACTGCTCGTAGCTGGCCGCCACAAACCAGTGATTCTCCAGATGACGCTCAGACGAAATGTCTGCGAAAACCTTCGGCACTCCATCCTCTTCACGCCCCCCAATTATCGGGCAGGTTTTGTTTTCCCATACGACAAGCGCATATACTCCTTCGAGACCCTCTGAATTTCCAACATACTTCACAGGTGTCGTCACCTGGATGAGCCTGTACTCTCCCCCAATCATCCAATCTACATCCCTGCAATTGGTATACTGAACATTGACAACCGGCTCCTTCAGTTCAAAGTCTTCGGGGATGTAGTTTAGCAGCGCATCTTCGTCTGTTTCATAGTCAACAGAGATAACTGTATTATCACCGTAGACAACCCTTATAGGGTGAAATGGGTCCCCCCCAAAATGAGCAGGCATCTTGTAGATGAAGTCCTCGTTAAAGACGAATTTCCCTTTTTTCCCAGACACTTCACTTCCTCCTCTCATCACGATGAATGATGGAACTCAATATCCTGCCGCACGCATATTCTTCTAGACCCACAAGATTCTGGAAATTATCTCGGGAAATTTGCTCTATCATGGCCCTTTAATGAATCTAAAACCATCTGGCAATCGTCGAAAAACTGGTAGATGAAGTCAGGACGAATAGGGATTGTAATGAGAAGCCCGGCCTCTAGTTCATGTTAATTAGATCACAATGCCTAATGAACTTCCAAGCAAAAATGAATGCATGACAACACGAGCAATAAGCTTAATGTTCAAGTAATATCAGCATAAATTATGTCGCTACATTCCCAATGATTTTGTCCCAGAGGCCTTGCTTCATAGTCTCTCTTTAACTACACGGAACAGCGATTTTGATCGATCAGTAGTGCTATCATATTTCCCCATATATAATCGCTGTTCAGTAGCTGTAAAAGATTCCAATGTCAAAGGTTCAAACACTGTATAATTGGAGCAAATTCGCGCTTCTATGTAGATTCCGTAGTTAGTCCGAGAAAGAATGCGCTTTTTGCACGGAGGGGATGGAGAATGAAGAAACGCTTTTTGACCGCACTCTCGATATTTGCGATAATCGTCCTGTTATCTGGGTGTCTTTTTTTCGGACTTCCAAACTTGAACGGTAGCTGGGATGCCGTGATGCTTTATTCCGATGGATCATCCGACATTGCAACTTTTCATATTGAACAGCACGTAGTCTACAATTACAGGGGCAGATTCTGTCTTGATTCAAACTGTAAAGAGCTCTTT
This sequence comes from Mesotoga sp. BH458_6_3_2_1, assembly GCF_003664995.1. Classification (NCBI taxonomy): domain Bacteria; kingdom Thermotogati; phylum Thermotogota; class Thermotogae; order Kosmotogales; family Kosmotogaceae; genus Mesotoga; species Mesotoga sp. BH458_6_3_2_1. The sequence goes on from NZ_JFHL01000021.1 coordinate 197,249, forward strand.
GGAATGATCTCGAACGATCATGAGGTAAGTATCAACACCTGGACCTCTGAAAGTGGAATAGATTTTGCTGGATCAGTCAACAAGAATACGATGTCGGGAACCTTCACAATATTCGAACCCTTAGCTGAAGGAACTTGGGAGGCAACTAGACGTTAAGCCGACATATTCGAAAATCAGCAAGTGGGTAAGAGTTACCTTTCTGAAACTGCCTTAGAATCCATATATTCATCTCACATATTGATCTCTGGAACCCAAGTCTTAGAAAAATGGGTCGAGCACTCTGAGTTACTGCATACTGCTCTGTGAGTTTTGACCAGAAAACCTTCAGACCAAATCTGTTATTATCTTCTTGAGCAACTTCATGGAGGCATAAAATGACAACAATATATCTGATGCGCCACGGCCAGAGTCAGGCAAATGTTGAAAGGATATTCGCAAATAGCAATGAAGGTTTCCCGCTTACAGAAGAAGGGATACTGCAGGCCGAAATGGCGGCGCGCTTTTTGAGATTAAAGAATATACGCAGGATATATTCCTCGCCGATATTGAGAGCAATTGAGACATCGAGCATAGTATCTTCAGAATTGGAAATTGAGGCCAAACCCCTGGACGAAATCAGGGAGTTTCACGTCGGTGAACTTGAGGGTAAGTTGATTGAAGGCGAAGCAGCGAGCGCATTCCTAAAGCTTGTCAGAGACTGGATCGGGGGTAAGAAAGATGAGCGAATTCCCGAGGGTGAGAGCCATAGACAGGTTATCAAACGATTCTGGAAAGCAATGAATACTATCGTAGATGAATGCCCAGAGGGAGAAGTCCTGGCCATAAGTCACGGAGGCTTTCTGTCAATGACACTTCCCTTCGTCTGCAACGGGATTGATCCTGAGTATTTCTTCTCGAGATCAGGCGTCTCGATAGCCAATTGCGCCATTACCACGGTGAAGGCATGCAGATATGGCGATTCGATTTCTCTGGAGCTTCTAGACTGGGCAAACACATCGCATATGGAACTGGATTTCGAAAAGGAACCAATAGAAAATGTCTGGAACTCAGAAGATTGAAGGATAGATGATTTTGGAAGGAGGCGACAGTCGTGAAGATTGGAATAATTGCCTATTCAAAGACAGGAAATACCTTGTATGTTGCTGAAAAACTAAGAGATAAGTTGATTTCTGAAGGAAAAGAAGCATCTGTGATAAGGCTGAGATCGGAAACCCCCGATCTCGAAAGATACGAGGGCCTTGTCTTTTGCTCTCCAGTTAATGGCGGAGCACCCGCCGATCCCATGAAGAGCTATCTTGCCAAAATGAAGTCACTCCAGGGCAAAAAAGTTGCTCTTATGGCTACTGGTCTATTTCCGGCCGCTTTGGGAAGGAAACAGACACTGACCTACATGAAGAAAGTCTGCAGAGAGAAAGGTGCAGAGATCTGCGGAGAGGGTAGCGTGGGATCGTGGAGATTTGGCCGAGAGAGAAAAATTGAGAGGTTGGTACAAGATCTTGCTTCTTGTTTCTAGCCATCAATAACACAACTGTTTATGAAGTGATCGGAATCGCAATTTCGGCCTAGTTTGGTTTCAATGGAGCTAATGGGTTGAGCCAGATCTGAAATAAACACCTCGTTCCAAGAGACCCATTTTAAACAGCCGGTTGCGATTTGCCCAGCAGCTGAAGTGATATGTCACGCTCAATACGAAGATTTTTGAAAACACATCAATTCCTACGAACGATTCGGTAATGCTGAAAGCTCAGGCCCCGAGTAAAGCCTTCAAGGTCCTCTCGACTGATATACTAATAGTGAAGATAAAATCATCGCGGTCTCTGGGGTTTGTGTATTTTGGGAGACTGTCTGTGCCGGAGGCTGCTTCCATGAACAGATTCCTCTCGCTTATTATTATCGTTATTTTCGCTTCTTCACTCTGTGCTTCAATACCGGAACAGGTTCTCGTAAACAGGGGAAGCTTTCTCATGGGAACGACATGGAGAGAAGAAGGTGTCGATTATGAACCGGTTCGACGGATTCATCTGAATTACGATTACTACATCGGGAAGTTTGAAGTCACCTTTGAAGAATATGAGGCTTTCTGTGATGAAACGGGTAGAATCCTTCCAGACGACTCCGGTTGGGGAAAAGGCTCCAGACCAGTTATGAACGTGAGCTGGTGGGACGCGATAGCTTATTGCAATTGGTTGAGCAATAAGCAGGAGATACCCCTTGCCTACGATTCCGAGGGCAACCTGCTTGATGGAAGGGGCAAAATAACAACTGATCCCTCCGAAGTAGAGGGGTTCAGGCTGCCGACAGACCCAGAGTGGGAATTTGCGGCAAGAGGCGGTAACGCAAGTGAAGGCTACACAAGATCGGGAGGGAACTCGGTTGATTCGGTAGCATGGTATAAGACTAACTCCGAAAATATGACCCATCCGGTAGGCACCAAAGCTCCAAATGAACTGGGAATTCACGATATGTCGGGAAATGTTTGGGAATGGGTTAGCGATTATCACACAGACTACTACTCTTCAGAAGAAACGAATCCATATGTTAGCTCCTTCTCAGCTTACAGAGTTAAAAGAGGTGGCAGCTGGATAGATTGCCCCGTCGGTGTGAGTGTCGATGTGAGATCTAAGGGTTTGCCAAGTCACGCCATCACAAATCTCGGCTTCAGAATTTGTAAAACAGCAAAGTGAAGGCTTCTACAACAATCTTCATTCCATAATAGAACCGTGTCCCGAATCATCTGGTGTCAAAGCTAACCCATAACTTGATTATCTGCTGCAGCAGAAAAGAACGGAAATTGAACAGTACCACACCTTCATGGGTCAAAACGCCGAAACCAATTTCACTCCTATTCCTAATCGTTCACCCAAAATAAAACTGCCAAATCCTTTGCTTCAGTTTTGTTTTCTTAAAGGAATGTACTATAATCTAGGTACATATGTTCTGAACAAATGATAGGAGAGATGTCATGACGGGAAAACTGATTAGAATGAACCGGATACTCAGAGAAGACGGAAAGACGGTGATCGTTGCTATGGATCACGGGCAGTTCCAGGGTCCGATAGAAGGCATCAAGGATGTCAGGAGGACATTAAGCAACATAGTCGCTGGCCGGCCCGATGCAATGATTCTAAATCCGGGCGTAATCGAAAAGAACGGAGATTTGCTAGGAGGAAAGGTTTCGATTCTATGTAGAATAACGGGGGCCTCTACTAACTACTCCACAAAGTTTGACTACCACAGAATCACTACTTCCGTCGAACATGCGTTGTCAATAGGAGCTGACGGTGTGGTTGTTATGGGATTCATGGGTGGAGACGGTGAAAACGCGTCGCTTGAAATTATCGGAAAAGTGGCAGAAGAATGCAGCAAGCTAGGAATGCCCTTGATTGCAGAAATGCTTCCTCAGGCCATGGATCACTTTACTGATCCGGAGTATATTGCACTGGGAACGAGAGTAGCGTATGAGCTGGGTGCCGATATTGTAAAAGTCTATTATACTGGCTTTGAGTCATTTACGAAGGTTCTGGAATCAGTACCTCTGCCCGTCGTAATTGCCGGGGGACCGAAGGGAAAGGATGCCTTCGAAATGGCAATAGAGGCTCTGGAGCTCGGCGCAAAGGGGGTTGCTTACGGCAGAAATGTATTTCAAGCCGATGACCAGACTGAATATGTCGAAAAGCTTCTGAAAACTGTTCACGGCTAGTCTGAAAAGAGGGGGCGTTTATGAAGAAAGCACTCTTGCTCGTTTTCTTATTTCTTTTTCTCGGCGCTGTTTTCGGAATTGAGGGCCATGTGTTTGTTGATCTGAACTCAAACGGGATACTCGACTCGGAAGATCAGACCCTTCAGGGTTGCCTTATTTCAAACGGAGTTGAGATAGTCTCTTCAGACAGTGAGGGGGTCTATAGTATTCCCGGTTCAGATGGTTATGTATTCTTGATCAAACCTGACGGATATTTGTGCAGCGAATGGTATGTTAAGGGGCTTGAGAATCACGATTTCTTGCTGATGCCATCTGTGGAGAATGGTGTCTTTGCCGTTGTAAACGATATTCACTACGCGGATGACCCCGACCTCTTCTATGAATCTCTAGGTGACAGAGAGATGATTGACAGTCCAGATGAATACATGACCAAGCTTGTTTCGATTCTCGAGACAGTCAAGCCCGATTTCATCGTATGCAACGGAGACATGGGAGCAAGCATCAAAGATATCGACGACGAAGTTGCAACCAGATGGGCTACAAAGGTTAAAGACTATCTAACCATCTCGAATATCCCTGTATATTACTCCGTTGGAAATCACGAGACAAACAAGAAGAAGGCCGATCCGTACGACATTTTTCACAACGTCTATGGGCCCGCGTATTACTCTTTCAACAGCTTTGGAACACACTACATAGTTCTTAACACTCACAACATCGTCGAAGGCAGTTTCGTCTACGAAGTCGATTCTGAGCAGCTTGAATGGTTGAAGAAGGACATTGAGCTAGTTTCCAATAATACAAGTATTGTGATTTTCTCACATGAACCGATATTTAGTCTAGCCAAGACCGATAACTACTACGATCTGATGCAGATTTTTGCTGATGATTGTTCATACCACATTACCGGTCACAAGCACACGATGATTGAGTACTTCGATGCTCCATTTGTGGAGCTAACCTGTGGTGCTGTTTCTGGAGCATGGTGGGAAGGCCCATCTCCAACTGGTGATGAATATGGGTTCACACTTTTTGAGATGAAGAGAAGCGATTTGAATTACTGTTTCGTAACTCTTGCAGATGATAATTCCGGCTGGTTCGACATGAGAAGAGAGGCCCCCTATTCCGGAGTCGAGTACGTCAGATTCTGCACGTTTCCTTCAACAGAAGATATCGTAGTACTTCTCAATGACCGTATCGTGGAATGCGATGTTTTGAAGAAAGATATGAGATTCTGGAGCGAATACTACTTCAATGTCAATCTTTCTTCCAGTGACGATGGGCTGAATGAGATAGTTGTTCGCTCTGGAGATATAGAGTTCAGAAAGAAGCTCTTCGTTAGAAGCGCCCCGGTAGACATCAAATCTATGAAAACCAATCCAGAATACTTCGAGGGATCACTTGTGCTTGTTTCGAATTGTTCCAATACCGGTCAGTGGGGTAAAACCTACACATTCAACGATGGTAGTGATACTTTCATGGTTCAAATAACCAATCTGGACGTTCCCTTCACCATTTCAAAAGACGATAGATACTCTCTGTACGGAATATTCAGAAACAGCGAGAGAGTGGTTGATCCAATCAAGCTGTTGGTGGCCGAGGGAATTGTTCAGGAAGAATAAGGAGGGGAAATACGTATGAAGAAAGCCTTACTGGTTGTTCTTGCGGCAATGCTTCTCATTTCTGCTGCGGTAATCGCAGATCCTGTAATCAAAATCAGTGGCGTGATCGCATTGAGAAATGAGGAAGGTGTCTGGCAACTCACGCTGGATGAGTTCAAAGAACTGCCTCAAACCGAGTTCTTTGTAACCGATCCGTGGATGGGAGACAAGACATATGTTGGAGTTACTCTCGCCGATCTTTTGAAGTTCGTGGGAGTTCCTTCCGGAACAAAGAATGTTGTTCTGGTATGCTCTGATGAAAAGGAATTTGCAGTCTCTTACGAGGACGCATTGAAGTATCCGGTAATGCTGACTCACTCAACCAGATCGGGCGAAAACCTTAGGGCTCTTCCTGCGAGCCAGGGTGGCCCCATAAAGCTTGCATATCCGATCAACGACTTCCCGGAGATCACCGACAAGTATCCGTCTGACAACTGGGCATGGTACGTAATCGAAGTTAGGGTTGAGATGTGATTTCGTAATGGGGGAGGCAACTCCCCCATTATCTTCGATAAGAGGTGGTTCATTTGAAGGCAGCAATCTACAAGGGCATCGGGAAGATCGAAATCAATGATATTAGCAAGCCCACTATCCAGGCAGATGAAGGTCTCGTGAAGATAGGTATGGTTGGCGTCTGTGGCACAGACATAAAGACATTCAACAAAGGGCATCACATGTTCAAACCGCCATGCATTCTAGGGCATGAGTTCACCGGAAAAGTTGTTGAAAAAGGAGCATCGGTAAACTACGATTTCGGCGATACTAGCTACGTGATTGCTCCCTACATAGAGTGCGGCAAATGTGAAATGTGTCAGAAAGGAGTTCCCGAGCTCTGCTCAAAGAAACATTGGGTCGAAGGAGCATTTACCGAGTATGTGAAAGTGCCCTCAGAGATCCTGAAAAGGGCAACTCTTAAGATCCCGAATCATGTCCCCGAGAGTACCGCAACCCTGACAGAACCGCTGGCCTGTGCAATTCATGGCATAGACAAAGCCAGGATAATTCCCGAAGACAGAGTCCTGGTTGTTGGAAGCGGTCCTATGGGCTTGCTCCTTGGAAACGCTCTGAAAAACATGAAATGTGAGACATACATTTCCGATATCGATAAGAACAGGCTATCTATGGCTGAGAACTGTGGCCTCAAAACGATAGACTTCAGTGAGTCTGGTTTCGAAAGCTTTAAAAACAGTGATCTTCGCTTCGATTCAATCATCCTTGCAAATGATAGAAAGGAACTTGTCAATCCGCTTCTACCTTTCGTGCATCCAGGCGGAACATTTGAGTTGTTTGGTGGAATGTCGAGAGACACGGTCCTGGAGATAGATCCTTACTTTATTCACTATAAAGAGATAGACCTCGTCGGCACTTTTGGTTTCTCCGAGAAGGATTTCAAGAAGGCCTTCGGCTTCATCACCAGTGATCCAGATTCTTTCTCTAAACTGATTTCCAAAGTATGGGACCTCGAGAATATCGTAGAAGCTTTCAAAGACGCTACAGATAAGACCAAAGCCAAGATTGTCGTAAAGGTCTCAAGCTAGGAGGGATTTAATTGAAGAAGGTATTTGTCATTTCATTGCTTCTAACAATTACCGCGGCGATCTTCGCCATTACCCTGGACTTCTACTGTCTTGCCTGGCAACCTGCAGCCGTTGACAAGATATACGATCTGGTCGATATATGGAACATGGACAATCCAGATATTCAGGTGAACATTATCTGGGGCACCTGGGAATCTTCAGACCAGTATCTGCTGACAAGTTTTCAAGGCGGAAACGCCCCGGATGTCTTTCATACTGACGCCGAGAAATTCCGAGAATATGGAATGATGGGATATGCAGCCCCCCTTAACAGTTACGTGACTGCCGATATGATTAGTGACATTCCTGCACATATATTCGAAGACTGCTACGATTTTACCGGAAATTTATACGGGATCCCTTGGTGCCAGGAAACGCAGGTGATCTTCTACAACAAGGACATATTCGAAGAAAATGGAATTAGATTACCTCTCGACAGAATGATTTCGTGGGAAGAGCTGCTTGACATTGCTCAAAGAGTTACAAAGAGAGATGATAACGGAAATGTAATAACCTGGGGAATCCTTGCTCCTCTTATGGAGAGGTTTCACTGGACCTTGATCGCTCAGAAAGATGGAACGATACTTACAAAGGACAGCAATCATAAGTGGAAGGTTGAGATCAATGAGGGGGCAAGAGAGGCAATTGAGTTTTACCTTTCACTAATAACTGAACACCAGGTGATGCCTAGAGATGTCATAAGCATTGACTACACTTCTCTAATGCAGGGATTCATAAACGGGAAATACGCAATGGTTACCTTTGGCTGCTGGAACAGGCGCTTCATGCTTCAGAATAAAGGCTTCAACTGGGGTATGCTTCTTGTCAAGAACGAAGACAACAGGATCAATGCATCTGACCCCCAGGCTTTTGGTATCTCAAAGCTCTCCAAACATAAGGATGAAGCCTATGCATTTATAGAATTCATGACAAATACCGAGAACTCAGCAGAGATAAGCTTCAGCGACTATCTCTTCCCAGTAAGGGAATCGGCAATTGGCGACCCGCGATTTGACTCGGCTGAGAACGAATGGGACATAGCGAAATCCTGGCTCCAATACTCAGACAACGTTAAACCCGGCATGCCTGGATTCTATACTTTCGAATGGAAACTGTTTGTTCCCAATCTGGAAAAGGTGATTCTTGGGAGTATGCGTCTAGACGAAGCTCTTAAGGATACAGTTGTTGAGGGAAACAAAATGCTGAAGAAGCTCGGGCTTCAATGATTTGCTGCAACTTGTAGGAGAATGAAAGGAAATACCCTGAAGAAGCTCTTTGCAACGTGGAAAGGGTTATTTTAGATGTTCCTTTCATGATTCTCGAATCAATTAGAGTGTATTCGCCAGTATGAGGTGATACTGGCAATCAATGAGATATATATTACCGATTCACTCGGTAACTGTCGGGAGTGATGACAAATCAGAAAGAGCGAAACGGCGAAAGCACTGCCATATATATTGCCAGTACTGATAGTAGTGGCGCTAATAAGCGTATATCCATTTGTCAACGGGATATACAACAGCTTCTTCTCCGATGCTGTCTTCGGAGGAGGAAAGTACTACTCCGGCCTTGAGAATTTCAGAGACCTGATGTCTGACAATCTTTTCTGGACCGGGCTCAAGAATAACCTTATATGGTCTGCTGCTTGTGTCGGATTTGAGCTTGTTCTGGGCATGTTGATAGCTCTACTGCTCAATCTGCCATACATAAGGCTAAGAGGTCTATACAGAGCACTGATCCTTCTGCCCTGGGCGACAACCCCCGTTGTAGCGGCACTGGTATGGAGATACATCTTCGGAGTTATGGGACCGCTTAATTCCTTTCTGAATACAGTGGGCTTTGCAAATCCTCCTAATTGGCTGGTAACTCCAGGCTATTCTCTCTTCGCCTGCATAGTCGCAAACATTTGGATAGGCCTCCCGTTCGTTATTGTGACTCTTCTGGCTGGATTGCAATCCCTACCTTCTGATGTGTACGAAGCTGCCGAGATAGATGGTGCCGGAGTATTCAAGAGGTTCTTCCATCTCACTCTGCCTTTAATGAAAAGTCTGATTCTTATCCTCGTTACACTAAACACGATCTGGACTTTCAACATGTTCGACATAGTCTACTCAATGACCAATGGCGGACCGGGGAACTCTTCAATGCTACTATCACTGTATTCTTATCAAAATGCTTTCGCATACTTCCAGCAGGGATACGCCTCTGCAATCGGCGTCATATGTTTGCTTATACTACTTCTACCTGTTGCCTTCTATATAAGGGAGGTAAGAAATGAGGCCTAAGAGAAGCGTAGTAATAACTATGAACATCGTGGCGTTTTTGGTGGTTTTGCTGATCCTCTCTCCTCTCTTAATGCTAATACTAAATTCTTTCAGAGAAACTAATGACATTTATCAGAATCCTTTGAAGCTTCCGGAGAAATTCTATCTGGGAAACTACTCGAAGATCTTCCAGGACACCAGTTTCGGCAGGAACTTCGCAAACAGCATGACGGTTACCCTCGTTACCGTCATGCTATGCATAATTATCACTACACTGGCAGGCTATGCAATGTCCAGATTCAAGTTCAAGGGCAAGAATCCTTTGATACTATGGCTTCTGGCTTCCCAGGCTTTCCCGGGAATTCTAATGATAATCGGTCTCTTTTCTCTCCTTAACCGGTACTCCCTTCAGAACAACCCCCTGGGCCTGATTATTCTATACACTACCTTTACTATCCCGTTCTGCAGCTGGTTACTTAAGGGATACTTCGATGAGATTCCCCAGGCACTTGAAGAAGCTGCAATGATTGATGGTTGTAATCGATTTCAGGCAATGCGGAAGATAATCGTGCCAATGGCAGTTCCGGGGATAGTCGCTGTCGGAACGTTTGCGTTTCTTCTCTCTTGGAATGAGTTCTTTTTTGCGCTCGTAATCATGAGAGAGAATGCAAATTATACCCTTCCCGTTTTCCTTTCGAGGTTCGTTGGAACCGGAGGTGCCGTAGAGTGGGGCGCTCTATCGGCCGGCGCCCTAATCACTGCTCTTCCTCCTATCCTTCTGTTTCTCCTATCACAGAAGTATCTAATCGGAGGGCTTACGAGAGGTGCGATCAAATGAGAATCGCCGTCATCGGAGCCGCCTCTATCGACAGGTATGTGATTCTCGATTCATTTCCAGAAAGAGATTCTATGGTATTTGCAAGAAGCACACATGATTTCATCGGAGGCTCAGGAGCGAACATAGCTTTGAATCTCTCGCATTGCGCTGAAACGGACTTCTACTTCGGAACGGGAAATGATCTATCTTCGAAGTGGATTCTAGAGAAGCTCTCTTTGCCAAGCATGAATCTTAGTTACGTCGTGGAAAATGGATCTGGCGCCGAGACTTTAATAATGCTGGATTCACAAGGAGAGCGAAGAATCATATCCCTTGGAGGCCATGCTCTCTTTCGCGGTGTAATCGACGAAAAGAGGTACAGTGCGATTTGCGTGGCGGACAGTTTCAAAGAAGTCGCGCTCGATGCATTCCGAAAGACAGCTGAATCTCTGAAAGTCTATGTACCGGGTGGATGTGGTCTGTATTTTGGAACCGATACCGTTGTTGAGGTAGCTTGTTTATCGGATTTCACTATTTTGTCGGAAGGAGAAGCAGAGAACCTTCAGAGAAGGATCAGTGAGATCTCTTCGAATATTATAATAACCAGAGGATCCGCTGCAACGATCTGGATAGATAGAAACAAGAATAGCCGCTCCTTCGAGGTTGAAGGAATCGCTGAAAAAATCTTGGATACTACGGGAGCCGGTGATGCTTTCGCCGCAGGATTTATTGAGAAGTTTACGAAGTGCGGTGATCCAGTCCAGAGTATCAATTACGGCCACAAGAATGCGGCAAAAGCGGTTTCTGCAATTGGACCCAACCTCGTAGAAGGGAGGAAAGATTTAAGATGAAGGGGCTTATGGCCAATAGAGACACAATGATGAAAGTTTGCAAACTCTACTATATCGAGGACAAGACACAGAGCGAAATCGCCAGATTGGTTGGAATATCCAGACCCCAAGTCAGCAGGCTGCTCACAAAAGCCAAAAACGAGGGAGTCGTTAGGATAGAGATTGATTCGGGAAAAGTGGAAAATCTCGAAGAGATTTCGATAGAAATGAAAGAGAGATTCGGACTGAAGAACGTCATCGTTGCGGACGAAGCATCGGATGGAGGAACCATCACTTCAATTGCGATGTCTGCAGCGAAATTCCTCCCCGATTACGTGAAGAATGGACAGCTTGTGGGGATCTCCTGGGGTCGAACTCTGTATGAGACAGTTGAAAGAGTCGTATTCAATAGTGAGCTTCCAAACACAACATTCATACCCCTGATCGGTGGCGTCGGCCAGTTGCGTCACGAGTATCAGATGAATTCAATTGTTGAGAAGATTGCGAATTCCTTTCACAGTAACCGTTACTACCTTTTCGCTCCAGCCTTCATAGAAAACGCGAAGACTCTAAACATGATGCTTGAAGACAGTTCGATAAGATTCATGTCGGAGATGTGGAAGAGGTTGGATCTGGCCATTGTCGGGATAGGGGAACCCATATCTCTGTCCAATGCCTTCAAGAACATCTACGATAAGGAGTTCCTTGCTAACCTTATGAAACACGAGGCGGTTGGCGACATAGCAGCGAGATTCTTCAACGTGGACGGAGCACCTTGCGTTTCCGGAAATGAGAATATCCTCGGGATATCTCTTGATCAGCTGAAGGAAGTGCCCGAGGTTATCGGGATTGCAGGTGGCAAAGAGAAAGCTCAGGCAATTCATGCGTCAATAAAGGCCGGATATATCAATTCAATCGTAACGGATAGGAGTACTGCTCTTCAAATACTCCGAATGCAGAGGTAATATGAGAATCGGATTAGTCTATAATCCTAACTCTGGTAAGCGAGAGAAAGATCTTGCTCTCATGAAGGCTCTTGCCAAGAAGCTTGAGGGATTGCACCTATTCTGTACGAAATCTACCCATCTTCACCTGAAAGAGTACTTCAATCTGGAAGTAATCGGATCGGGGACGACCCACAACGATTACAGAGACACCATAAACGCGGGTAACGCCCTTTCGGAAATGAATCTGGTGATATCGATCGGAGGGGATGGAACCGCATCCGATGTTGTCGCCGGTATGCGGTTGACTGGGAGGCTTGCGCCAGTTGCGGGTGTCGCTTTGGGAACAGCCAATTGCGGACCACTTATTGCTATCAGATCGGTTGCTGACATAGTAGACTTTGACTTCCTTAATATAAGGCCAAAATGGGTAATCGGACTAGACGTATTCGAAGAAGAATACATAAGTTCGGCATTCAACGATGTGGTCATTTCCGAAACTTTGATTTCGACAGTAGAAGGAAAGAGCTTAACAATCGACGCTTCGAACTTCTTCTACAAGAATGAGAGAACACCAAGAGAACCTGTGTCAATCTCTTCAGAAACAAGCAGATTGGAGATCAACGGAGAGGAAGTCTCGCCTCATTTTCGTACATCACAAATCATTATCTCTCCATTTCCAAAAGACACAAAGGGATTGTTCGCCTATAAAGCAGTGAGCGGCCTCCTTTGCTGGCTGCCTTACTCGAGCTGTGACTCTGCAATGATTGTCTCTTCAAGACCGATAATAACTATGGTTGAACCGGACGAGACAGTCTCTGCGGATATCAAGCAGTTCATTCTAACTAACAGTGATACAGTAAGATTATCTGGCTTCGAAGCTTTCTGCGTGATCGATGGAAATCCAAGGGTAGATCTTTCAGCATCCGAGGGAATCGAAGTGAAAACAAATGGAAGGGCAGGACTTGGCGTGAAAAGACGTGATGAAGAATGAACAGGATTTTCAGGGCACTTGAAGCATTCACCGTTGGCGATGCGATGGGAATGGTAACGGAATTCATGACCCGCCGGCAAATCTCTGCCAGGTTCGAGTTCGTAAGTGATTTGCTAGAACCGGAACATTCGCTTATCCATAAGAATCTAGCAAGAGGTCAGATAACTGACGACACAGAGCAGGTGCTTTACTTAATAAAGCTCTACAATGAGAAAAGAAACTTCTCACAAGAGACGGTCAAGGAAGCTCTTTGCAGGTGGGTCGACGAGTGTGACCCTGTTAGGAAGGGTTACATAGGGCCAAGCACTAAGAGAGCTATCGAAGCCTTCAAGAACAAAGAGGAATTCGAGAGTCTGGGCACTACCAGTGGGGCTCCAATGAGAGTGCTTGCTCCAGTCTTATGTAGTCTCAACAAAAGTGAAAAGCATCTAGTCGAAGTAATAAGAGAGTGTACAGTTCCTACTCATAACACGAATCTCGCTCTCGAAGCTTCCCTCTCAGTCGGATTCGCCTACTACTATGCAGCAAAGGGGCAGGGTGTTAATCAGATTGTAGAAGCAGCCATTAGAGGCTCAAGATTAGCTGGAGAAAGCTCTTGCGCAGAATTCGTAGGACCTTCTGCCGGTGAAAGACTTTCCGTGATCGGAGATCAAATCGGCGGTGAATTGCCTGGCGATTTTCTTGACAGAATCTACTATCTGTTTGGCACAACTATGGAGGCGGTAGACGTAGCAGTTGCAGCGATTGCCATCGGGCTTTTCTGCAGAGATGATGTGTGGCAAGCAATAAGGATGGGTGCATCAATCGGCGGAGACACCGATACCATTGCAGCAATAGCAGGCGCACTGTCTTCTCTCCAAGGCGAAACTAACAATATCCCTCATTTCATAACTCAGAAAGTATCGAAAACAAACGAAAATCTTGATCTGCAGAAGTATGTAAGATACGTAGAGGAAACGAGTGATATAGATGATTAAACTATTGTCCGGAAGTGCCTCTGTGGGGGTTATCTACGGGATCTTCAATTTCGTTCTAATACCGTATCTCAATGGCAAGTTTCACTCAACTGCTCTGGCTGGAAACCTGGTTTCAGCAGGAATGATTATAACGATCTTCACCGGAATGCTAATTGGCTATCTAGGCGACCGAAACAGGAAATACCTGTTCTTCATTAAAGGTCTCTTCATCATCGCAATTGCCAGCATGTTTATGCTTAGCACAGGCAATGAAATCTTGTTGGGAATTGCTGCCGTCGTTTTCACCATGTCAATATTCAGTCTTCTTACTCCATACTCTGCCCTTGTCAGCAACGTGAGTAAGCCTGGCAGAAAGGACAGAAACTATGGATTCATGATGGGTGTTATGAATATAGCGACCTTCCTCTGTTCCCTGTTCATTGGAGTCGCCCTTTCAAGAAGCGAAGAGACCGCATTTGTGATTTTCTCGATTGCTGCAGCTGTCCTAGTTGTTCCGATTTTCTTCTTTCGTTCTGGTTCTCAAGTAGATGATGCCGCTGTAGGTATTAGGGAAGAAGACTTGAGATTCAAAATTGACAGAAAAATAGTCTTTGTAATGATCTCTCAGTTTGGCTTATGGTTTTCCATGGGTGGGATACTTCCTTACTTGACCTCTTTCATCAGCAGCGATATAGGTGTGTCTCTTGGCACTGCCTCGTCGATAATGGGAATATCAACTCTTGTGAGTGGCGTGACTTCTCTTTTGACTGGCACTCTGAGCAAAATGCTCGGACAGAGAAGGCTGCACATTACGGCGCTTTCTATCCTAGCCGGCGTTTTCTTGTTAGTGAGTATCTTCTACTCTGGATTCCTGGATCTTGGCCCATTTCTTATGCTGATCGTCTTGATTTTCTTCAGCTTTGCTTTGGGAATTGTTCTCGCCCTCAACGTGACAATAGTCTCAGATACGGTTTCCCTTGCAAATCAGGGAAAGATCTTCGGCCTAAATAACATAGTAATGGTGCTCTCTCAATCGCTTGCCCTAAGTCTTATAGGTTCTTTGATAGCCCTGAGTGGCTATAATCTGGCATTTGTTTTTGTTGCAGGAGGCTTCGCGACCGCAATACTATTCTTCGTAATAAGCACGCTTAATTATCAAAGACCACTAAACGAGCAAAAGTCAGGTAAGACGTAGAAACAGACCCAGCGATAAAACTAAACTAATCGGCCTGGAGGATATTCACTACGTACTGTTTCGCATCAACTTCAACTCTTTGTGAAGACGTTCGCATCTTTCGTACCAGAGCATTCTGTAATCCTCGTGGATAATTATTCTGCAAACAAAGTCAAAAGGTTGAAAATCTATTACTCTAGGCACCAATTCTTACATTCCTTATTTAGCTAAAGGTCCTGCTTCTCATCTGTAATGTAGACGAGCACTGAATCCTGACCTTGATGATTGCCGCAACGGCTCTTGTATGCCCGTCGGTTATAGCAAGTCTTTCATCAAGATAAATGACCGGAATCGAAACACTCTTCACTCTGAATAGCTCTCAGTTTGGTAAACGATACATAAAGCTGACTGGGCTACAAGTCCCTTGCTCGAATCACAAATCTACTTGACATGACTACCCCATATAATTAATTCACAGCCGACAGACTTCACGACTTTCATGAGCATGGCGCTGGAGTGAGCCCTCCTCCACAGATACTAACTCTATAAACACATCTTCAAGAAGGTGGAAGTGCTATTATTCTATTGTCTTTATTTTAGAGCTCATACTTGTAGCGACGATATGAAGACGATATGAACAGGATGCTCAGGATTCGTTCCATAGAATGCGACTACAGATTTCGACTATCCCCAAGACAACCTTTCATGGCATCGACAATTAGTCTTGTAGAGTGAATTCAAAGGAGGAGAAAATGAAGAGGAAGATACTGATAGCATTTGTAGGTCTTCTGGTGATTCTATTTCTAGTGAGCAGCTGCATCCCTTTTCCCAAAGCAAAGAATTACCGCGCATGGGTAGTGGGACAGACAGACACAAACGGAATCGCAATACTTTACTTTTCGGACGATTCCGGTGAAACCTGGACGCGCCAGGCAATGGACATCCTGCCTGAAGGTAAGAGTTTGGAGGACGTTTTTTCAGTAGATCAGAATACAGTCTGGGCTTGTGGTTCAGGCGGGCTATTGCTGAAAACGACTAACGGTGGCTCCGACTGGGAGACAGTTGAAGTATCTGAAGTTGCTACTGATTCTTTTCTCTCTTTCCTTTCGATTTTTGAAGATAGAATTTGGGTAAGCGGTGACGAAGGACTTGTAATCTTCTCTGATGACTACGGTGGGAGTTGGACAGTATGCGACCTTCCCGAAACGGCTTCAGAATACTTGATTCAAGGAATCCATGCAATAAACCAGAATGTGATCTATGCGGTTGGGAACAAGTCAACGCCCAGAGCCGGCATAGTTCTCAAAAGCGAAAATGGTGGTCAGAACTGGGAAGAAATTGAGCTGCCAAACAGCTACAACGACAATGGATGGATAGGTGTAAAGGCTACGGATGAAAATCACATAGTCATCCATGGTGGTCAGGG
This sequence comes from Mesotoga sp. BH458_6_3_2_1, assembly GCF_003664995.1. Lineage (NCBI taxonomy): Bacteria > Thermotogati > Thermotogota > Thermotogae > Kosmotogales > Kosmotogaceae > Mesotoga > Mesotoga sp. BH458_6_3_2_1. Next base: position 213,592 of record NZ_JFHL01000021.1, read on the forward strand.
CCATTATGTGGTAACCGCGAATGGTGGGAAACAATGGGTCACAGGAGGTCCTCTTTTCGCTAAAGACCTGAACTCCCTGGTAATGCTGGACAGTTCAACTTACTGGGCAGCCTGCGATTTTGATACGATAATTCTTACAAAGAACAGCGGAATAAGCTGGGAGGAACAGCCGCCGGCAGGAACGAGCAATTCATTTCTGTTAGGGATAGATGCTCTCAACAAGAATAACGCGTTGGTTGTCGGCTCATCGGCCGGATACCCGCAGTTCGGAAAGATACTGCGCACAGAAGACGGAGGAAAGAATTGGGAGGTTGTTCTTAGCGCAGAGGAATGTCCAGTTACCTTAACTCATGTTTCGATAGCCGAAAAGAGTATGTGAAAACCATGGATTAGTTCCAAGTTCCAAGTTGTGAGTTGTAAGACCGTGGTTGGGGGTCGGTGGTCGGGGGTTCGTAAGAGCAAGAGAAACTCGTTGACCGTGTTGAATGGTTCTCCGTTCGCCGAAAAGATCCGCTGGTCGCTTGCTAAAAGACGCTGTACGCTGGAAAGAGCGAAGTAACTGGTTCGCCGTTAGACGAGGAAATCTGTTCTTCATTCTTGGTCAGACCATTTATTCAGAGAGTAGAGAGAAGGGGAAAGCAAAGAGGCCAAGTAAGGATCCGGGATCTTGAAAGGTCTTGAAAAGCTCTTTAATAGCCTCTCGAGAGCCCATCATTATCCATAAGTCAGGGAGTTAAATTCCGCTAATATGCTTGTTCTCGTGTGAATGCTGTGTTTGGCTCCTGATGATCCTGATCTTAAATCCTCCCTTGAGGGAGGAGGGCCACGTAGTGGCGGAGGGTGTTGGTCTTAGTATGCGAAAAAAACCGATGCTCCGAAATAGTCCTCTGAGAGCGGTTGCTAGGTGTTAGTTTAGGTCTCTGGCAGGAGCATACCTATGGATCACAGACCAAATAACGCGAAGTATTGAATACATCGTTCAAATTCGAACAGGCCAACCTATTCTAAACGTTGTTCAAAGAGCACACACCCCACCGCAAGCGGTCCCCCCCGCTCAAGCGGGGATTTAGATCAAGAACGTGCACACCAGGAGGGACGCCGGAAAACCTACCTGTCCCCACATTTCGGGCGAATCGCCGTTCGTCCCTACAGAATCACCTAAAATTGTCATCCCGCAGAGCCTGCCCTGAAAACCTGCCCCAAAATTCTCCTGTTTGGGGTCTCCTGTTAAGGGTCATCCCGAACTTGTTTCGGGATCTGGGCTTACGCAAGTGGTCGGAGGTAGCTGGTTGGGGGTTGGTCAGGAGCAAAAAAGAGATTGACCCAGTCCTCAAGAAGCAATTAAAACCATCTGATCAGAACCAACTCATTTCGTCATCCTGAAGCGCTCCTGTTCAGGATCTGGTTTTTTTTAGGAACCGTGGTTGGTGGTGGGAGATCAGTGTTCGGAAAGAGCGAAGTGAAACCGGTTCTCCGTTAGACGGTTCACCGTTCTCCAAATAAAAACATCTTCGTTCTTGGTTAAAGCGAAAAAACGAGAGATTCTGAAACAAGTTCAGAATGACGGATTCTTTCACTTAGTGACCAGCGGGTTTTTGCTCTTAAGCGAACAGCGGTTCTTATGCTCGCAACTGGAACAGTCAACTTGCAACTGCTCTTCGAAGTACGGGTTCATGGTCCAAGATGAAAGACCAAGGACGGCTCTTCACAGCGCTCAGCGTCTTCTAGCCAGCGTTCGGCGGATCTTGTGGCCCGCGAATCGGAATTGGCCGCACGCAGTGCGACGGTCCTGATGTTCTGCATCAATTGTGTTTTTCGGTTATTCTTGCCACTGCTTGCAGTGACTGGCCTCAGCTTGAAGCTGAGCCTGGCACCACGAAGTGGTACTGGCGAAGGCGAAGCCTTCCTGGCGGCGATGATTCTCGCCTTTTGACTGGCCTGCGCCAGCAGACTGGCTTCAAAACCGCCTCCTGCCGAAGGCAGCCTTGCGACCTGGCATGTTCTTGGCCGGCATTGCGACCTGGGCCGTTCTTGCCCAGCCTTGCGTCTATTGTTTTATTCTTCCTCGCGCCAGCGAGCCTCGCCTTCTCGTGAGCTCAGCAAACTCTCGACAATGCTCTTTCGAAGGACAGGTCTACGTTCTGCGACGACAACGAATGACGGCTCTTCATAGCGTGCAGCGGATCTTCTGCCGCCAAGTATCTCGAAGTCTTCTAACTCAATCAAGATTGAAGTCAAGTCCACAATCTTTGTAAAAGCGATCTTCTCTTTTGTGCAACATGTAGGAAAGATTGCACCTTTGCTGACCAACAAGAGAAGAACCTCAGCTTGAGTGTTTGCTTGTCATATCGTCATTTTCCATAGAACTGCTTCAAGTCATCCTTCAGATCTTCAAGGGCTTCAGGATTTACGTAAATCATATGGCCACCATCATAGCAGTTGTGAATGATACTGGAACGAACTGAATCCGGGATTCTTAGATGATCGATACTATAAGCAACAGCTTCAAAGGGGCATTCAAGATCGAACCTTCCACCTGCGATGAAGACTTTGAGATAGGGAGCTCTAGTCAGTGCATGTGAGAGAGAGCTACTTGCATCAGGAAAGCCCAGATTAAGAGAGTCAGGCATTTCTGGCTCAACTATTCCACTCTCCCAATTCCAATTCAGATATACATCAGCATTTCCACTCTTGTAAGGCAAATCTGTATCATATCCGATCTCTCTCTTTATGTAGTCATTTGCACAGGTCTTCAACTGACCGGATAGATTGAACATTGTTCCATCGTTGGAGTCCCCCACATAGGGTCCAATCGCTGTAATTCTAGAATCATATACGCTTAGAGATCGGCCCTTTTCTTCAAGCAGCAATGTCGAAAAGTCAACCTGATTCATCCTTAGATTCCGTTCATAGAAAGCATATGAGCTTATCCCGGTTAGCTTTTCAAGTGTTTCTGCAATATCCCACTTTTCATTGTCACCAAGATTGTCTCCCTTCCAAAGGGCACCTATATACTCTTGACTAACCCATCCATTGGCTTCTTCGACCAGGATTTCTAGATTCCCCGAAACCATACCATGGTACCAAGCAGACGCAACATAGACTGGAATTGATAGAGCAAGTGCTCTATCCTCCATCGAACTCCATTGAATTGTCCCGAGATCGAAGACAGGAGAAATGAAAATCAGTCCAGAAGGGTAAACTCCGATATCCTGAAGGTGCTCTGAAAGGTAGGATCCTCTAACGCCTCCATAGCTCTCACCAAGGATGTAGATTGGCGACTGCCTTCTGCCTTTTGCGTCAAGATATGATTGTATGAACTTTCCAATTACCGCCACATCTTCCCTCACATCCCAGAATCTCTGAGAATCGATTCCATCTGCTACTTCAGTGTAACCTGTGCCGACCGGGTCAATGAAGACAAGATCGGTTACGTCAAGTAGAGTATATGGATTGTCCACTAGTTTGAAGGGAGGTTCGGGCTAACCTGTACCATCTCCACTTCTCTCGGCCACCCTCGGTCCAAATGCTCCAAGATGCAGAAACATCGCAGCGGCTCCCGGACCACCATTGAAAGCGAATGTGATGGGTCTAGATGAGTCTTCTTCATCCAGCATTCTCTCGTAGGAAACACTGAATATTCTCACAAGTTCATTTCCGTTGTTATCAAATACTGGAAGTAATCCCGCCGCTACTGTATAGACTATTCGCTTACAATCTACTTCAACAGAACCTGTCTTCGAAGTGCCCGAAATCTCATTCACTGCCAGAGAAACAACACAGACTAGTAGAAGTGATAGAAATACCAATGCTAGCTTTCTTGACATAGCGCACCTCCTTTTGGTTACAACAGATTATAATCCTTGAAAGTACATGAACTTACCGCAAGAAAAACACTGAATTGCCAAGCTCCCAAAAACCTTTCTGATAGAGAGTACGGTGTAGGGGTAGGAAGATGCTAAGGACGGAGGTTTTCCGTTGACCGTCATCCGTTCTCCGATAGCTCTCGACGGGGGACTGAGGACCGTTGACGGTTGACCTGAGAGAAGCCTCCTGCCGAAGGCAGCATTGCGACCGACGATGCTTCTCGGCGCACTATGTCTAATGTTTTATTCTCCCTCACGCCAGCGAGCATCACTTCCCGACGAAGTCGGCCTCACTTCCCCGGACGCTTTTCCGGGCATCACTTCCTGGGATGCTCTTCCCAGCATCACTTCTTGAAATGTTCTTGCCCAGCCTTGCGTCCCACCAAAACCAGCTTAACTTTAGGTCTTATCCAAGGATGGATTTGTGGTCTTGAACTACGAAACAAGGGTGTCTTTTTCTTCACCATGAGACATTGCACATTCCCGGCCCCCCACTTCACGAATTTTTAACCAACACTATATTATGACGTCATAATAGTACTGTGTGATACACTGTATACTATTATCAACATAGTACAGAGGTGATGTTATGGACATAGGAAAACTGGCAACGGAAATGAACAGGGGCTTCATTCAACTCTTAGTCATGGTTATGCTCGATGAACCAATGTACGGCTACGATATCGTTAAAACACTCGGAGAAAGGAACTTCTCAATCGACGAGAACACCCTGTACCCTCTTCTACGAAGACTTGAAGAAAGGGAGATTCTTTCTAGCGAGTGGAGAGTTGAGGAGAACAAACCCAGGAAATACTATTTCGTATCGGAAACTGGAAGACAGGTAAGGAAAGAACTGCTGAGAATCTGGAACGAACAGGAACAACTTCTAAAGAGCTTTGTTGGGGAGGAATGAAAATGGAAAGACTGAAAAAGTATCTTGACGATGTGCGAACGTTCTTACCGGGAACCAATCCAAAAAAAGTGGATGAGATTCTAAGAGAGATTGAAAGTCATGTACTGGAAAGAGCAGAGAGGGAACATGGAGAAATTAATGACACTGCAGTCGCGATGACGATCAAGGAATACGGTTCACCAGAAGAGGTTGCGGCAAGGTATTATGAAGGCGGTCCAATCATCGCCCCTCATCTGAAGAACTATCTCTTCATGTACACCGGAATTCTTTTCGCAATTCATCTTGGACTTCATCTTATCGCTTTTGTTTTTGGCGAGAATGGCGCGATCTTTGATTTCAGGGGAACGGATCTGCTAAGCCTTCTCTCACAGCTTCCAGTGACTTTTATATTTGACTTCGGACTTGTCAGCTTGATTCTTTACTTCGTGACGCAGGCAAAGGCTACTGCGAAGCTTCCCCACTTCACATATTTCATAAGAGCAGAAAAGACACCTTCAATGGGAAAGAGAATAGGAGCGCTAATAGGCTCTCTTGTTGGGGCCGGGATAACCTTTCTTGCTTTCACTTACGGACCATTCTATTTGGGCGGCGGAGAGCTAACGGAGATCGCGATAATCGCGTTGGATTCATTCAAGTTCGCGCTATTCCTTGCTTTTGGGCTGCTTGTCATAGATTCAGTATCCAACTTAATCAACATATTCAATTACTCCCGGTTCAGCAAAATCGTATCGAACACTCTTGGCCTTGTCTTTCTCTTCCTGGCCGTTTCACCAGACTATAAACCAGATATTGCATCCTATCTGAGTTTGAATCCCTCAAGTATAGATCATCCACTCCTTGTAGCGATTCTATTCTTGATGGCAATTGTAATAATTGTCGATCTGGTCTTTGAGACGATTAAGTTTTGGGCCAGCAGAATTGTTAGAACTAATTGAGACTATTCGGAATATCTCTGGAGGGGCACTGCCCCTCTTTTTTCTCAATTGGCAGCCATTCTTGAGAACAACAAAAAGAGCTCTTGTTCTTTGACTGTTACGCTTAAGTTTTCGCGGCAGAAACTACTTCTAAGCCTTAAAAAGCTTGTGGTCGCAGAAATCAGTTTAGGTGCGTTTGAGAAAGCGTGTTTGGTTGATTTGTAAGCAGCAAAGTCCGTTAGTGATACAATTCATTAGGCAGTATTCTAGGAGCCTCGAATGACTCCCTTTGTGAGGGTGGGACTTTGGAGTTCTGCTTTCGATTGAGTTCATTCACTGATTCGGGAGGTTAGACTTGGCGCCTTATATTCTAAGAAGGCTTCTTTTCTTACCACTTGTCGCCTTTGTTGTCACTCTAGTTGTATTTGCAGTAGTCTGGTCGATGGGCCCTGATGTGCTATTGAGAGCATACATGACGGGGAACGCTTCGAAATCACCAAACGCTGAACAGAGGATAATCAAGAAGTACGGGCTCGACAGACCTGCAGTTGTCATGTACTTCAAGTGGATTGGCAACACCATTACAGGCGATATGGGATACTCATTGACTGCCAGCTCGTCGGTTTCTGAAGCAATTATCTCAAGGTTTCCAGCAAGTCTCGAATTGCTCGTACTTGCACTTATCCCAATAGTCTTGGTAGGTTCAAGGCTCGGCATAAGAGCGGCGATGTATCCAAATGGGGTCGCAGATTCTGTTTTTGGATTTTTCTCGATAGTAGGATGGGCAACTCCCGACTATATTATGGCTCTTCTGATTCTCGTCGGAAGTTTCAGCGCTTTTGGCTGGTTGCCAATAGGTAATTTGAGTGTAGCTCTCATAAAAGAATGGAATTCTTATACTAATTCCCTGATAATCGATTCCATACTTAATCTGCGCTTCGACATCTTGCTGTCTCAACTGGCAAACCTCGCTCAACCCGTCTTGACTCTCTTCCTTGTGCACTCGGCTTATGTTTTCCAGATAAGTAGGGCAACTGCACTCGACATCAAAAAGAGAGATTTCATTAGGGCTGCAAGATCAAGAGGCGTGAGTGAGAGAACGATAATGTTGAAGCATGTTAGAAAAAATGTACTGATTCCCGTCGTAACTGTTGGAGGAGAGCTCTTCGCATCGCTTTTCGCAGGTCTTGCCTTTGTCGAGACTATCTTTGCGAGACCAGGTATAGGAAGACTGCTGACCAACGCCGCAATAAGCGTTGAAGTACTTACTCTATCGGGCTGTGTACTTCTTATAGCCGCCATGATGATTATTGTGAACATCGTTGTAGATATTATCTATTCTTTTCTCGACCCTAGAATCCTTCTGTGGGATAACGGAACGGCGAGAGTTTAGCCAGGGACTTTTCCTGCATCGGCGTGAGCAATCTCCAGTAGATCTATGTACAGTATAGAAATTGCATAGTTTTTTGTCAGAGTTGGCTTACAATAAACGTTGGGGGTGAGAGTTATGAAGAAAATGTCTCTAATTGTTTGTATGTTGGTTATGGCTTCAATCTCATTTGGCAGCTTCTCCTTGGGGTTAACGAACATTGCAGCAAAGACTGAGTCTTTTTCAGATACTCCTCTCTCCGGGTTTGTTGGAATAGATGTACTTGGTTTAGATTTGCGATACGATTTTGGTCCGTTTTCGGTAGGAGTGGCAACTCCATTTCTCTTATTTACTCTTTCAGAGGACACTGGGGTGAAACCCACTTTTATTATTCCGGGAATTGCATGGTATAGCTACATTGGGCTGAGACTTAATCTAGGTGCTTTTTACTTTAGAGGAGACATTGGCCATACTCTCGCCTTTGGGGAACAGCTGAAACTCGGCTTCTCGCCAATCAGACTGGGAGTGGGAATGAGCTTTAGTCCGAATTACTATATTGAATTGAACGCAGATGCTGTACTTCAGAAATTCAGTGCGACTGTCGGGAAGATCTTTGACTTCAAGATAGGATACAGATTCTAGAAGCAGAAGAGGTGTCTGAATTGAAGAGATCTTTGGCAACCGCAATTTTAATAACTGTGCTGGCAATCTCTTGTCTTTCGAGAAATCCAATGGTTGAAACGTACAGAAATCTTTTCCATTCGGTCATTTATCTGGATATAGAGAACTTCAGTAAAAATCTGACGACAGATAAGATCAATATATCAAGAAATGAGAAGCGAATGCTCTTAGATGGAGACATTCTCATATATCTGACAGATGAAGGCAGCCTTGGAAAGATGCTGATACTTCAGCTCGACAGAGACGAAGATGGCTTCATGTATTTTGACTTTGTTACCTATGACCGGGAAGGCAAGATATCGATCGAAAAGAGAAATGTGAAGCTTCAGGCTTCATTCATTTATGATTTCGACAAAGGAATAATCCCCGAGAAGATCGAGGGAGTCGAGCTATGGTGGCACAACATAGATGATTTGGAAATGTATCTCGTTCCCTGGACTCCTACGAAGCTCGGGAAATACCCTGTGCAAAGATGAATTGAGAGAACAAGACAATTCTCAGAAGAAGTATTCTTGGCAGACAAAAGAAACTCTCTAGAATTGAAACTGCACAAGAAATGTGGGGACGATCTTTAGACTTGTATCGACAAAGAAATCACCTGGCAAGCTAAAGGGAATACCAAGCTCAGCACCGAAGAAGAGTTTGCCGAAATCCGTATTAAATCCATAACCCCCACCGGCACGAGCTAACATGAAGCCTTCCATCTCTCCGAGGTGAAAGAGTCCCTCGATTCCCCCGTGAACTCTCCATGAGGCAAGGTCTTTATAGAGAAATAGTCCAGGCACCAACACAATCGATTCATTGTCGAAGATGACTCCCATCTTAAGCTGAAATCCGAGAAGCCAAGTATCAAAGTTCACCGCAGCAAAGGGCTCAAAATGACCGTGTATCTTGACGCCAACACTGAACCCGACACCAATTACGGAAACGGCAATAACCAGTACCAGAACTATGCAGATTTGCTTTATCAATGTGAGCACCTCCTCGCATGATCCAATTCTACCTTAAGCCTAGGTATTATTCTTCAGTGAAGAATTCAGAGCTCCACACAAAACAGATTCCAGAGCCAATCCAGACGGGAGTGGTAGAATGAGGGTGATGAATCACAGTAGCAGTTGTTTAATTCCCGGTTAACTGTGCGAAGCGGTTCGCACATTTAGTCTTGACGGTGTTTAGGAGGTAAAGATGGCGAGAATTGCGATTATAGGCGGTGGGATAGGGGGGCTGGCCGCTGGATGTTATGCCCAAATGAATGGTCTTGAATCAGTGATACTTGAAAAGGCCAGTCGACCGGGAGGCCTCTGTACATCGTGGGACAAGGGCGATTATATATTTGACGGCTGCATACGTCATCTTGCTGGGCTTAAGCCAGGCACCCCACTCAACAATATGTGGAAAGACATTGGAGCGATGCCTTCCGATATCTACTTTCCCGAGGAACTGGTGAAAGTGATAGACCAGAAGGGCAATGAATTCACAGTATTCTATGATCTTGAAAAGCTTGAAACTGAAATGAAGAGAATCTCCCCTGAAGACTCTACACTTATTGAAGACTACATAAATGCGATACGCAGGCTTTCCAACACTGACCTGATGGAGGTAGGTTTCTGGGGATTCAGAGACTGGTTGAGGAATCTCTTCACATTAATAAAGAACAGAAAGGTCTCTAAATACACCATGATTTCATTCGCACAGAGGTTCAAGAGTCCAGTCTTGAGAACATTCTTCCCGGTAATCCAGTATGGATGGGAAAGCATTCCACTAACTCTAAATCTAGGAGTGATGGCCGGATCGGCGGGAAAGAGATATGGCAGATACCTCGGGGGTTCGGCTGAATTCATAGAATCGGTTGTGGACCGATATAAATCACTTGGAGGCGAGATTCTTTACAACACAGCTGTGGAAAGAGTTATGGAAGATAGTGGAAGGGCTGTCGGAGTGAGGCTTGAAAATGGTGAGGTGATCTCCGCTGACTATGTAATTTCAGACGCATATGGCTACGATACATTCAAGAAACTTATAGACGACAGACATCTCACCGATCGTCTACGCTCAATGTATTCAAAGCCCATAGATAGAATGATGATGGCTTTGCATGTATCTTTCGGCGTGAAAATGGATCTATCTGACAGACCGAATGCATTTTCTCTTTTCCTTGACGAACCTATCGAGATCGCAGGCGATAACTGTTCTATAGTCAACGTTATCAACTATAGCTACGACAAGAAACTGTCTCCGGAAGGGAAGACCAGTCTGAAAGTGATGTATGACACCTACTTTTCTTACTGGGAAGAGCTTTCGAAGGATCAGAAGAAATATGAGGAAGAGAAGGAGAAGATCGGCAACAGAACAATCGAGGCAATTGAAAGATTTATTCCAGGTATAAGAGCCGCCGTTGAAGTAACCGATGTGGCAACGCCTTTGACCACGAAGAAGTTCACATCGAATGCCCGAGGATATGGAAGTAAAGAGGAGTTTCGATTGAGAGATACCTTAAAGGGGTTCCTTAACAAACCGATGACTCTGAAGACTCTAAAGAACTTCTTCGTAATAGGACACTCCATAGGAGGAACAAATCTCTACGGTTGTGCGGCAATGGGCAGGAACGCCGTCAAGAAGATTTGCAAGAAAGAGAAGAAGGACTTCTATTCTTCTTAGCGCTATTCAACGGGTAATGACTATGAATAATAACAAAAGAGAGGAATGCCCGAACGCCACTCCTCTCCTGAAAAGTAGTCCGCTTACTATGTCAGCTTTAGTGATCCGGCTCCGATCTTCTCCTTTGTTTCTTTGTTAAATAAGAGGTAGTTACTGGACGGAAAAGAGATTTCCATAACAGAATCAACCACGAAATCTACTCTTCCGAAAACTACTATTGAGAACATAGTATTCTTGATCTTTGCTCTAACAACTGTCTCCATTCCAGAAGGGAGAGTTGAGTAAATCGTGCAGGTATTCTCTCCTATATAAGGTTTCAGCTCGATGTCTTCAGGCCTTAATCCAATTATCACTTCATCTCCGCTCTTGACTTCATAGTCTTTCTTCATGAGAAGCATTTCCAGTCTCAGTTCAGAAGTTCTTAGGACAATCATCTCTCCTTCAACTCTATCTACTTTCGCATCGAAGAAGTTCATCGATGGATTGCCGATGAAATCACCAACGAAGACATTCGCCGGCTGATCGTATATTACAAGCGGCGGCGCAAATTGCTGGAGAACTCCCTCTTCAAGAAGACAGACCTTGGTTGCCAGAGTCATCGCTTCCAGCTGGTCGTGGGTAACGTATACGACAGTCGATTCTATTTCTCTGTGGAGCCGTTTCAACTCGGCTCTCATCTCCATTCTCAGTTTAGCATCCAGGTTAGAAAGCGGTTCATCCATCAGAAGAACTTTTGGATTAGGTGCAAGCGTCCTGGCAATGGCAACTCTCTGCTGCTGACCGCCGGAAAGTTCTGAAGGATACCTGTCAAGAAGATCGCTTATTTTGACTAGATCCCCCATTTCCTTTACGCGCTTTCTAATTTCCTCTTTGCTCCACTTCATGTTTTCCAGACCGAAAGCAATGTTCTGAAGAACGGTCATATGTGGCCAGAGCGCATAATTCTGAAACAGAAGGCCAACATCTCTCTTGTCGGGTGATAGGTTTATCTGTTTCTCGCTGGAGAAGACGACCCTGCCACCGATGCTGATTTCACCGACAGTAGGGGTTTCTAGCCCGGATATCATTCTGAGTGTGGTCGTCTTTCCACATCCGGAGGGACCAAGGAGCGTCACAAAGTCGCGGTCCTCAATTGTAAGATCTAGATTGTCTACCGCGTTGACACTTCCGAAAATCTTTGTCAGATTCTTCAGTATAATCTCAGGCATCAGGTCAACCTCCTATTCCTTTATCCAAACTTGCGCCGGTCACTTTGTTGATGATGAAATTGAATATCAGAACTATTCCGATTATCAGAAGGACAATCGCATTGGCGTATTGATTCCAGCCCTTCTCGTTATACTTGAAAAGCATTGTAGTCAATATACTAGTCGCCGGTGTTACAAGCAGTATGTAAAGGGCGAGCTCTCTCATACTAGAGATGAAGGGCAGAAGATATCCGGATATTACTGTTGGCTTCTGAATCGGTATGATTATCTTTACCATCCTTTTCCACCATCTGACCCCCAGAATTATTGCGGCCTCTTCAATTTCCTTGCCGAGCTGTAGAATTGCATTAATCCCCGCTCTGGATGCAAAGGGCAAATACTTCACCGAACCGACAAGAGCTAGAATTGCAAAAGTGCCATAAAGAGGTGGTATAAACCCTCGTTGAACGGAGAACATCGATAAATATATCGCACCAAATGCCATACTGGGAATCAGATATGGGAAGAAGGCCAACCTGTCAACCATATTGGAACCGAACTTTCCTCTGGTTTTGGCGACTGAGTACCCTATGAGAATACCTATGGTTCCAGCAATTAACGCCACTACAAGTGACAGCGAGAAACTGTTGAACAATCCCTGATAAACATACTTGTTCTTCAGAATACCAGGTTCTCCGTTTGCTATATCTGGACTACCCTCTCCGGTCCAGAAAATCGTTGAGAGATTGCTAAAGGAATAATTCCCTGGCTCTACAAAGAAAGACTGCGCCGCAAAGGTCAAAAGCGGGATTATTGCTACTGCAACCAGAATAACCATCATGATTGCCGAAACAGGAGTGCGAAGCTTTCTCAGATTCACTAAAGAAATGTTCCCACTCTTTCCAGTAACAGTTGTAAACCCCTTTCTCTTGCCAATGATTATCTGGTTTATTGTCAGAATTGCCACCCCAACAACTATCATGAATGATGCGATGATATATCCGGCGCCGGGATTAACTCCGTTGATTGTTCTATATAGCTGTGTTGTGAGTACCTGATACCTCACCGGACCTCCCAAGAATGATGGCACTGCAAAGGCACTCATCGCACTTGAAAACACAAGCAAGAATGTCGAAAGGATGGCAGGCATCACTATAGGCACAGTTATCTTGAGGATTATGCGTAAACGGGATGTTTTTAGAATAACAGCAGCTTCTTCGAGGTTTGCGTCCATGTTTCTCAAAATTCCTCCGATCAAGATGAAGGCGAATGGCGCGTAGTGCATACCCAGTACGAGAACGATCGGAACAAATCCGTACGCAAACCAGTCTGCAGTTTCAATGCCCGTTAGGGCCGTGAATATCCCCGGTACTCCACCAATGCTTTTGTTCTTGAAGAAGTTTAGCCAGGCCATAGCCAGTGTCCACGAAGGCATAATATATGGAAACAGCATCATGGTTGATATGGATTTCTTGAACCTCAAATTGGTTCTAGTAACCATCCAGGCGAAAAAACCACCGACTATGAGTGCAAAGGCGCAGGTAGCTATTGCTACCAATAATGTATTAATCAGAGGCTTGTAAAACAAGTTGTCGCTTGCCGCACTGTTGAAGACATACTCCCAGTGATACGTAGTGAAATCTCCAACACTGGAACCCCTTATCCTTCTGAGTTCTGCAGAATGGACTGTCAAGGTGTCTACACCGATGTAGAAGAGAGGTACAATTGTCAGATATATGAGTACAACTAGAAGAACTACTAGAATCGTATGCTCTGGCTTTGAGAAATATGCGAGTAACCTGTTTACGAGTTTCTTCATAGCAACCACCTTTGATGGGACTAAGACTCCCCCAAAAGGGGGAGCCTAGCAAGTGTGATCAATATGCGTACATATTCCAGAAATCTTCTACATCAAGTCTGTTATTGAAAAGGAATTCGGGATCTTCACCTATCAATACCTTCTCCCACACATCGAATGCATTATCACCAGGATATGGAAGGATAATTGGATTTGACGAGTAAGTTCCTTCAGATCCTGCCCAAGGAGCAAAACCTTCTTCTGTCAATAGATACTCGATGAAGAGCTTTGCCGCGTTAGGATGTACGGCGTTGCTTGTAAGCATCATGTAACTGGGGTAGTAAAAGCCTGCGAAGGGTTCCATACCCATTATAGGTAGAAGAGCAAGATTCTTGGTATCTCTGTAGCGCACTTTCGAATAAGTACAGAGTCCGACTTTGTCGATGCCTTCTCCCCTAATTCCGAGAGACTCGGCCATCGTCGTGTCGCTGTTGATAAAGACCAATCCGTTCTCCAGAACGCCTTTCATCCACTCGTAGCCGGCATTTTCAGTTGTAAGCTGAATAGGTTCGCCGAAATATCTCTCATAAGCCAATTCAAGATCTTTGACTACTTCTGGAGTGGTTAGCATAGTCAGGAAGTTCATATTGACTCCTTCCTGGAAGGGATCCTTGAAGAAGAATCTTCCCTCAAATGCAGGATCGGTAAGTGCCCAGACATTCGTAACGGGCGGGAAAGTGAAAGTCTCGGAATTGTACAAAAACACCTTCGTGATAACGGACAACACGAGAGGATTCTGCATAGACTCAGGAATTACATCCTTCATATCTTCAGGAACGTAGTTTATTAAGTATCCAGGTTCGATTAGCTCTCCGAATACTCTCCCGCCATCCTGAGCTATTACGAAATCTGCTCCTACGATGCCGCTTCCCACTTCTCTAGAGACCTTTTCGATCATCTCAAAGTCCTTCAAGTTATAGGCTTCTACTGCAATTCCATACTTCTCTGTGAAGGCTTCGGCCGCGTTTGATATTCTGCTGGTTATAGAATATACAACGACCTTCCCTTCCTTCTTTGCTGCCTCAAGCAGTTCCGGAGAAACTGCAAGGATAGAAATTCCTAACATGATAACTAGGACGAGCAAAAACGACCTTAATTTCATAAAACACCTCCAAGAATTGAAAGAATATGGTCACGAATTCTCTTTGTGCACCTTCTGCTCTCTATGATCAAGCGAAAGCCTCACACTATCGATTTTTAGTGCTTCGTACAGACGTTCGGCGATATACACAGATCTATGCTTGCCTCCAGTACAGCCCACAGCTATCTTAATGAAGTTTCTTCCACTTCCAGCGAATCCATCTATCGTCATTCTGCACAGTTTGAAAACAGTATTGAAATAGCTTTCTATCTCAGGATATTTCTCTAGGTAATCCTTTACTTGCTTATCCATTCCCGTGAGCTCTATAAGATCTTCGTAATAATACGGATTGGGAAGGAATCTTACATCGAAAATCAGGTTGGCATCATGAGGGACTCCTTCATTATAAGAAAAACTCTCGATTTCGATTCTCATTGGTGGAAATGTGTACCCCCTGCCTCCAATTATTGAAACAATTGCCTCTTTCATCTCTTTCATGTCCATTCTTGAAGTATCGATAACATGATCGCAATGCTCTTTCAGGGGCTCCATGATACTTCTTTCTTTTTGAATGGCCTCTTCAAGTCCTTCCTCATGCTGCAACGGATGTGCACGCCTGGTCTTCTGATAACGATAGTAAAGTACATCATCCTCCGCGTCGAGAAAAACCGACACGATACTTAATCCTCTTTCCTTAAGCGATTCAAGACTTCCTATTACTTTTTCTATTCCACCGAACTTCTTTGCAGTTCGGATATCAATAACAACGGCGCTCTTGTCGATTTCCTGCTCTCCAATCATACTGACAAGTTCTTCGATTATTGATGGAGGAACATTATCCATGCAGAAGAAGCCGAAATCCTCAAGCACATCTATCGCCGAAGACTTTCCGGCACCTGACATTCCGGTCACAACAACTATGCTTGAAGGCATTCGTAGCATCACCGCCCATCCAGAAAAGAAAGTAGCAAATGTAAACACAAAGAGATTGATACAATAAATTATACAATAATCTGGAAGAATTCTACTTTAGAGATCAATGTCGAAGGGAAGGCGTGGAAACCGGGGTTGGGGGTCGGTGGTCGGGGGTTCGTAAGAGCAAGAGAAACTGGTTGACCGTGTTGAACGGTTCTCCGTTCTCCGAATAAAAAACCTGTTCTTCGTTCCAGAGCAAGGATCTGTTCTTCGTTCTTGGTCAAAACCGTAAAGCAGCAGCACCAAGATTCCGAACAGGAGCTTTGTCGGAATGACGGAATCTGGCCTTTAGGAATAACCATTCGCTGTCATCCCGAACTTGTTTCGGGATCTGCTCTCGGCGGGGGGCGGGGGACCGTTGACGGACAACGTCGCCTTCGGCAGCGCTCAGCGTCTTCTAGCCAAGCGACTATCTGCCCTGCACAGTCGGAACTGGCCTCGCAAAACGCGAGACTTGCCACCGAAGGTGATTGGCCTGCGCCAGCAGACTGGCTTCAAAAACGCCTCCTGCCGAAGGCAGCCTTGCGACCTGGCGTGATCTTCGCCAGCCTTGCGTCCCGGCATGTTCTTGGCCGGCATTGCGACCTGGGCCGTTCTTGCCCAGCCTTGCGTCTATTGTTTTATTCTTCCTCGCGCCAGCGAGCCTCGCCTTCTCGGTGAGCTCAGCAAACTCTCGACAATGCTCTTTCGAAGGACAGGTCTAAGTTCTGCGACGACAACGAATGACGGCTCTTCATAGCGTGCAGCGGATCTTCTGCTGCCAAGTATCTCGAAGTCTTCTAACTCAGTCAAGATTGAAGTCGTGTCCGCAGTTCTTGCAGAAACGATTCTCTTTTTTGTTCAGCATGTAACAGAGACTACATTTCTTGTAACCAATGAGAGAAGTCCCACAACTGGAACACTTGCTTGCTTTGTCGTCATTCTCTGTGCCGCACTCCGGGCATCTGGAATAGCTTTTACTCTTCGTTTTCTGGATTTTTGCCTCTCTATCGGATACAAAAGTGTAATCATAGGTCATTTCTTCCTGCACTTCGCGCGTACTAACAGGTTCCTGCTCACTTACGGGACCGGAGAAATTCTTCGTCTTTGCCACATTTATGAGCATCCTCCCCAGTGTTGTAGCAATGAAACCTAGCACTACGAATACAAAGACACTTCCAAAGACTATGCTTAGATACGGTGCCAAGAAGATTCCCGCGAAGCTAAATATAATCAAACCTATACCCACCGCGTAGACTATTACACCTACTAACTTGATTATCGTTCTAACTGAATCATTAGAGCGGCTGTACATTTTACCACCGTCCTTTCAATTCAATTGTACAATGCAATTCTATTCGTTCAACTCATATCGTACACAATCCCTTTTGCGAGTTGAACGGGAAATTGTAGAATTGATTGACAGAAATCAGAAAGGAGCGAAAATTATGGAGATTTCTACTGTGCTTTTGCTCTTAGCTCTTTTTTTTGGTGTAATTACGGTTCTAGTGATTTTTCTGAAGAGTTGAAGGGGTTTCCTTGAAAAGTGTTCGAATTTCCTAGTGCTTCTCTTTTGAAAAGGAGGCCAACTGACCTTCAGTTGCAGAAACAAGATCCGACGGTCTTAACCATAATTGGAGACCTCGCTTACCGGCACTCATAGAGACACTGTCTTCATTCAACACATCGCTGTCAATAAGTATTCTCAAGTTCTTCTTCATTCCAAGCGGAGAGACTCCACCTCTCACATAACCAGTAAGCGTCAGGAGTCGTTCTGCTGGAACAGTCTCAATATCCCTGTCTCCGGTAACTTTAGGGAGTTTTTTCATGTCTATCTCTCTGTGTCCCCCTAAGCAACAAACAAAGATACCACTTCTGTCACCCTTCAAGACGATAGTCTTCACCGTTTGCGACACAGATAATCCCAGTTTTAACGCGACATTCTCTGCGCCTAGATCGCTCTCATCGACTTCGTATTCCAGAACTTCATATTTTATCCCAAGGCCGTCTAAAATCCTTGTCGCATTCGTTCTGTGAGTTTTTTTGTCTTTCATGGATAACTCCGATCGGAATCCAGCATTCTCTAACCGATAAGCTTCTTATGTAGTAGTTCCAAACGTTTGTTGATATCTGCTGCAGAAAGCTCAGTAACAAGTTCGTCGAGATCTCCGTCCATTATGTACAGGAGTCTGTAGCTCGTGAAGTTTATCCTGTGATCAGTTACTCTGTTCTGAGGATAGTTGTAGGTCCTTATCTTCTCACTCCTTTCCCCTGTACCAATCTGCGTCCTTCTGGTCTCAGTTATTTCATTTTCAGCCTTCAAACTGTACATTTCGTAGAGCCTTGCTCGCAGAATCTCAAGAGCTCTTGCCTTATTCTGGTGCTGAGATCTCTCCTTCTGTACAGCGACAACAATTCCCGTCGGTTCATGGACTATCCTGACTGCAGAATCAGTCTTGTTGACATGTTGACCGCCGGCTCCAGAAGCCCTGTATGTGTCTATCCTTAGGTCGGCCGGATCTATCTTAACTTCGGTTTCGCTTGCTTCAGGAAGTACAGCTACTGTTGCCGTAGAGGTGTGGATCCTTCCACCTGATTCGGTTGAGGGCACTCTCTGAACTCTGTGGACTCCGCTTTCATACTTCAGCTTGCTGAAAACACTCCTCCCCCTTATCTGGAAGATCATTTCCTTTAGTCCTCCGATATCTGTCTCATTCGAATCAATAATCTCTGATTTCCAGTTGTTTCGCTCGGCATATCTGTTGTACATACGGAATAGATCCGCGGCGAACAACGCAGCCTCCTCACCGCCGGTACCTGCCCTTATTTCGATTATTATGTTTCTTTCATCGGAAAGATCGGGAACCAGAAGTCCCTTAAGATTAAGCTCTTGCCTAGAAATGCTGCTTTCAAGATCAGAAACTGTTTTATCAATTTCCTCAAGTTCGCTCTCATCGGCAGAAGTCTTCATTTCGTGCCAATCCTCAAGTTCACTTTTCATTGAGCTGATCTCACCGTAGAGATTAATGATCTCGGAGAGTTCCGAATGCTTCTTGCCATATTCCATAAGCTTTTCCGGGTCAGAAGCAACTTCGGGCTTGGAAAGCTCCTTCTCGACTTCTTTGAAGCGTTCCCTGAAGACTTCCATTATCTTACCTAGATCCATTAAAAGGCCCTCCTGACCATCGCATTGGCATCTCTTGCATAATCCTGTAGCTGATCTTTATCAATAATCCCATTCTTGAATGCGTCCATTAGCGCATCATCAAAGGTGACCATCCCAAATTTTATACCGGCTTGCATCATCGACTCTATCTGGTGGAATTTCTTCTCCCTGATAAGGTTTCTTATCGCCTGATTAACAACAAGAATCTCAAGAATCGCAATTCTTCCTTTGCCGTCTCTTCTTCTCAAAAGCCTCTGATAGACTACTGCCAAAAGGGTATTTGCAAGCTGCATGGCTATCTGATTTTGCTGATGAGGTGGGAAGACACCGACTATTCTTTCGGGAGTCGTTGCGGCCGAATTCGTATGAATGGTTGAAAAGACAAGATGACCGGTCTCGGCAGCCGTCATAGCCAGTTCCATAGTTTCACTGTCCCTCATTTCGCCAACAAGGATTACATCCGGGTCCTGTCTGAGAGCGTATTTCAATCCATTGTAGAAGGATTTCGTGTCTGATCCAAGCTCTCTCTGGTGGATCAAGGCACTCTTTGGCTCAAAAACATACTCTACCGGATCCTCTATCGTGATCAGGTGAACGTGCCTTGTACGATTTATGTTCTCGAGCATCGCTGCGAGGGTGGTCGATTTACCGCTTCCAGTAGGACCTGCTACCAAGACCAACCCCTTATCTGGCTTACAGAAATCTTTGAACAGTGCAGGATACCCGAGATCATCAAGCGTCTTGATTGTCTTTGGAATCAATCTCAAAGCAATAACCGGTAGCTTATTGGAATAGAAGTAGTTACCTCTTACTCTTGAAGAACTGAATCCGAAAGAAAAGTCAATTTCCTTACTATCTGAGTCCTGAAGCTTCACCTCAGATATCTCTTGAAGCTCAGTAGTGATCTTCTTCATCATTATTGTATCGGTCAACAGCTTGTCCTGAATCAACTCTCCGTCAACCCTGTACATAACGTTCCTTCCAGATGTCAAATGTAAATCGCTCGCATTCATCTGTTCACCCTTACTCAGGATTTCCATAATCAACATACGACCGCACCTCCCAGAACAGACAAATTTTAACACACTGTGTCATTCGATAACTATGATAAGATGTAAGATTCTAGAGATAGTAACTATTCTCGTAGATCAGTCTGATTATTTTGCTGATCAATTCGGGAGGGATTTGAATGTTCTACGAACTCTATCTAAGATCTTTTTATGACGGCAATGGAGATGGAATAGGGGATCTTGTCGGAGCTGAAAGAAAACTGGATTATCTTGCAGACCTCGGTATCGATGGAATATGGCTACTGCCTATTCTTCAGTCACCATCCTACCACGGCTATAGCGTTACCGACTTCTTCAATGTCAATCCTATCTATGGAAATATAAAGGAACTAAGGAGTTTTCTGGCGTCGGCTCATAAACTAGGCCTTAAGGTGATACTAGATCTTCCAGTAAACCATACTTCTCCAAACCACGAGTGGTTTCTGAAAGCGCTCGACGGTGACAAACCTTACAGAGATTGGTATCTCTTTCTCAAGAACAAAGAATGGTTAAAGGCCAGAAGACACTGGGACGGAGAGAAGGTATGGACTGACTACTCAGGCCAGCTGGCTTACACATTGTTTGGACCGGGAAGCCCCGATCTCAATTATGAATCCCCCTCTCTCTGGCAACAGATGAAGGAGGTCCTCACATTCTGGCTTTCAGTTGGATTTGATGGATTTAGATTCGATGCGGCAAAACACATCTTTGACTTCTCACTCGAGAAGGGAATATGTGAATATCAGCACAGCCGCAATCTTGCTTTTTGGAAAGAAATGACTTCTCATTGCAGATCCATTTCTCCTAATTCGATCTTCGTGAGTGAAGTTTGGGATGACGCCAGAATCGTTGATCTCTACTCTGCGATATTCGGAATAGGATTCAATTTTCCGCTTGCCGAGGACCTGAAGGCCTCAATAGTTACAAGAAATCCCGAACTACTTGTGAAATCACTGAAAACTGATCTCAATAGATGTTTCAGGTCGAAACGAAGCTACGAATCTGGACTATTTCTTACAAATCACGACATGAGTCGTCTTGTCTCAGCAATGAATGGCGACAAAGAGCTTTCACTATTGGCAATGTCGATCTTACTGTCTTTGCCGGGAGTGCCCTTCCTATACTACGGAGAGGAGCTTGGGATGGAGGGGATCTATGACATGTATTTCAACGAAGAACAACTTGAACCATTTCTCTGGTTTGAAAATGGCTATGGCCCTGGTCAAACGGAGTGGAAAGCTCTGGGGAAGAATCACCCTCACAGCGGCAGATCTTTCGAAGCGCAGAAAGTGATCAAAGACAGCTACTTTAAAAGATTCAAAGCTATAATGGAATTTAGAAAGCTGAATCATTGGTTGAGGCTTGCTACCATAAAAAGCGTGAAGATAAAGGAAGACCTGGTAATGATAAAGGTGGTTGGAGAGAGCAAGACCGCAAATGTATTCCATAATCTTGGGAAAGAGCGAGTTCCTGTAGAGGCTGAAAAAGGTATTCAAGTTATAAACGGCTCCATAACCAGATATCGCAACAGAAGATACCTCGGGGCGCTCTCCAGTGCAATTGAGGTGACCTCATGACAGGAGATAGGGCAACTCTCTCGAGAAGGGGTTCAATAATCGGTGTAGGTGGAAATGCAGCACTTGCACTAATGAAGGTTTTTACAGGCTTCTTCACGGGCAGTATGGCTATTCTTGCCGATGGAGTAGACTCTACTACGGATATCCTGACTTCAGTAATAACATGGATTTCCACATCTGTCTCAAACAAGCCGCCTGATGCCCAACATCCCTATGGCCACGAAAGAGCAGATGCCGTAGCCTCAAAGATAGTGTCAATGATTATTTTTTTCGCCGGGGCACAGCTTGCAATGAGCTCTGTTCAGAAGCTTTTTACGGGTGCGTCTTCAGTTACGAACCTTGCTTTGGTGATAACGGTTGCCTCGATCTCCGCTATTGCGAAGTATCTTCTGTACCGTTACAAGCTCGGGATCGGAAGAAAGATTGACTCTTCAGTCTTTATTGCAGATGCGATGAACATGAAACTGGACATCATAATTTCGTTGTCTGTTCTTGGGGGTTCAATCTTCGTAGGAATTACCGGTCTTCAGATAGTCGACTCAATTGTCGGGCTAATCGTTTCCGCTCTGGTAATCAAGACATCGATCGAGATTTTTTGGGAGACAAACTACGAGCTGATGGACGGACTGAAACCGGACGACAATATTTATAGGATAATCTTCGATGCGCTGAAAAGAGTCCCTGATGTTTATAACCCTCACAAAGTAAGGGTAAGAAAGATGGGTTACAAGTACCTCGTAGACCTGGATATAGAAGTAAATCCTAGGCTCTCCGTAAGTAGGGCTCATTCCCTTGCTAAGCAAGTTGAAGCTGCCATAAAGAAGGATAAAGAGAACGTGTACGATGTCCACGTTCACGTAGAACCTTCGGGCAATGTTGAAGAAGAGAACTTTGGAATCGATTCATCGAATGAGTTCAGTCACAACGACGAACAGGGGCAGGAGATTGATCGATACTCTTCTAAGTAAACACCTTTGCAAAGTTCATCTGTGTCTTCAATGTTTGCGTTGGTAGAGGGTTGACACAGGTTTCTTTAGAGAGATTCGCGATTGTAATCACAAATGTACTATAATTGTACCAAATGCGTTCTTACCTATGTATCAAAAGCTTATGAAAACAAAATCAAAACGATATTTCAAACCGGGGGTGAAATTGTGAATCTAAAGGGCACAAAGACTCTTGAGAATCTTATGAAGGCATTTGCTGGTGAATCGCAGGCGAGAAACAGATACACTTTCTATGCTTCTGTGGCCAAGAAGGAAGGTTATGAGCAAATTTCGGCAATTTTCAAGGAAACTGCAGACAACGAGAAGGAGCACGCTGAAGTTTTCTTTAAGCACATTATAGAAGGTATGGCCGGCGAGTTGCCGATTATGGTCCACGTGGATGCAGATTATCCTGTTGATTTGAGAGGAACGAAAGAGAATCTCAAGGCAGCTGCGGCCGGAGAAAACGAGGAGTGGACGGAACTTTATCCAACATTTGCCGATGTAGCAGAAAATGAAGGTTTCAAAGCTGTTGCTGAGAGCTTCCGGCAAATAGCAAAGGTTGAGAACAGACACGAGGCCCGTTACTTGAAACTCCTTGAGAATATTGAGGCTGGGAAGGTCTTCAAGAGAGATGAGAAGGTTCTGTGGAAATGCGGTAACTGCGGTTACATTCTCGAAGCAAAGGAAGCACCGGAACAGTGTCCGGCATGCAAACATGCAAAGGCTTACTTCGAGCTCTTTGTTGAGAACTACTAGATTCATTTCCAGAAGATATATAGGTCCGGCGTTGCCGGACCTTCTTCATTGACTATTCCAGACGAGTCAAAGAACTGAATCCATCTTCGAATTTCTTGAATTCCTGATCTTCAAGATCTTTCATATTTGAGTTGTTTATCAAAAACTCAAGAAAACTCATTACCCTTTGACAGGAGATATCGTTATACTCTATGTTCTCAATACTTGAACGTACAGCAGAAGTGATCCGCTCGATCAACGTTTGCAAACTGAAGAGTTCAAGTTTCTCAAGCTCCATAAGCCCTGCAAGCTTATCTAGAAGCACTACCCATGTTTCCAAAGGACTAGTTGTTCCAAAGTGGTTCTGCAATACAGGCACAAGTTGACCGTAATAGAAGTGGTAAGTAGACTCGCTCTGCCAGGGTTCAATTCCAAAGATTGCTTTTGCCTCTTTCCTTTTCTTTTCTGGCATTGTGAAGAGCGCTTTTGCAATCGTGTCCTGTTTTGCAAAAACATAGTACTCCTCTCCGGCAAGATAACCCAGTTCACTGAGACAGTCGAGATATCCCTCTTTCATAAAATCTCGAGAAACTTCGGGATCGAAGTCAAGGACATCTCCATAAAATTCTCTCGGTTTGATGACAAGATGCTTGACTTCCTCCAATCTCTTCAGTGATGCGAGGGTAAGCACATCTCTTATTCTCTTGGGACCGAGATCTACTATGATAATCTCTTTGAAGCCCCTGCCAAGAGCCATATTGACGGGAATATTCCTGTATATACCTCCATCTATGAACTTTTCCAAGCCAATTTGCTCTCTTTTGAATACTGGATGATTCGCGCTTGCCAGAATGTAGTCTTCTAGCTCTCCTTTAGGAATATCCTCGATGAAGAGTTCCCTAGGCTCCATATTGCTGAGAGAATAAGTGACTATACCAATATCAACTACGGCTTTTCGAACGTCCTCTTCCTTAAGGAGACGACCAAAGTTTTTTCTAAGCGGAGCAGGATCGAACCCCCCACTCTTCAGTGCGCCAATCGCTTTTTCGATCAAGCTGCCGTCAGTTCCATCTATTACGATTTTATCGAAATCGATTTTCAGCCATAATTCACGAGCGTCTTCGAACTTGTCCATAGCAACTGCCATTGAGTTTAAGGCTCCTACCGAAGTCCCATAGACTCCCCCAATCTCGATTCCACAATCCTTTAGAGCCTTCCAGACTCCTATCTGATAAGCGCCTCGGGCACCTCCTCCAGAGAGCACGAGTCCAACTTTATCGTCGAAATTGATCCTTTCCTTAGCCGGAATAAGAAGTTCGGACAGATTCAATCTTCCCACTTTAGTCACCTCTACTCAATTGTATATTAGGCTTCCTCCGAAATCCATGTAGAATTTTCCTCATGGTGCATGTTCAGCTATAATGCTTAAAGGAGGTGTTATATGAACCCGGAAAGTTTTAGAAAGCGCTTCGCGGAAATTCCGTCTGAAATGGAAAGGATAGTTGCAGAAGGAGAGATTCCCGGAATCTCCTGCGGGGCTCGTTTTGGCGACATAGTCGAAACAGCCTCTTTTGGGGTCACAAACATCAACCATCCCTTGAAGGTGAATGATGAGACTTTCTTCCAGATCGGCTCGATAACCAAGACTTTCGTTGCTCTTGCGGTTATGAGATTGGTCGATGCCGGCAGGATCGATCTGGAAAGACCCATCAAGGAACTCATCGAAGATTTCGCTCTTTCAGATAAAGGAGCTGAAGAAAAGATCACGATGAAACATCTTCTGACCCATACGTCTGGCATGAAGGGAGATTACTTCAAGGATTTTGGTTATGGTAAGGATGCCCTGGAGAAAATGGTGAAGAGCATGTCTGCTATTCCTCAGATCAACCCTCCGGGAAAGATTCTCTCGTACTGCAATTCCGGTTTCTATGTCGCGGGCAGAGCCATCGAAGTGTTCACCGGAAAGCCCTTCGAAGAAGCCATCAATGAAATGGTTTCAAAACCCCTCGAGCTCGATAAGATTCGTTTCTTTCCCGAAGAGATCATTACCGAACGCTTTGCCGTCGGCCATCAGATAGAGAAGGAGCACATATCCATTGCTCGTCCTTGGCATATAGGTAGAGCGATGCACCCGGCAGGCGGTATTATTACCAACGTCAAGGATTTGCTCAAGTATTCTGCATTCTACTTTGCTGAATCGGCACCTAGAAGATCTGGAATCATAAGCGAAGACTCATTTGAAGCTCTAACCACGGGGAAAATAGACGCTTCTCCCGCCTCCAAAGTTGCTCTGGGATGGTTCGTCGAGGAAATTGAAGGCGCCAAGGTCCTGCAGCATGGAGGCGGCACCAACGGTCAGATTTCCTTGTTGATAATAGTACCTGATCTTAATTTTTCGGCGGCTATCCTTACCAATAGCAGTGAAGGCAGCAAAGCAACCTCTATCTTCACCAGAATCGTAATCGAGAGCATTCTGGGACTAAGCCCCACTACTTTGACTCCGGCCAACGATGCGCTAGAGCGGGCAGAGAAGATTCTAGGGATGTATATAGGGGAAATGTCCGATCTGGATATCTTCAAGAAAGACGGCAAGCTCTTCATAAGAGAGATACCTCGCGGAGGATTCCCCGAAGAAGACTCGGAACCGGCCCCACCATCTCTTCCTCAAGAAGTGTCGATATCCGAGGAAGGACTCCTGATAAATCATAGTGAACCTTATCTGTCAAACGCGGGAGAGTTCATGCCCGATCCTTCGAGTGAAGTTGCAGAACTTAGAATAGGGCTTCGCATATACAAGAGGTCATTGAGCAATGAAATTCTCTGAATTCTCTGGACATTCTTGCAGACTCTACCTCTGATAGAATAATAGTGCGGTCGTATCTTCTAACTCGATGAAAAGATTGGAGGGTTATTATGAGCCAGCTCGTTGTTATGGGAAACACACGTCTTAAAGGCGAGATAAGGGCAAGTGGCTCCAAGAATTCAGTGCTACCGATTCTGGCGGCTACAGTAATGATTGAAGAGCCAGTCGTCATAAAGAATGTGCCGGAATTGCGAGATGTCCAGACGATGATATCTATACTTCAGCAGATTGGAAAGACAGTCTCTTTCGAAAACGAAACCGTCACAATAATGCCTGGAGAGATTCTGGTAGGAAACGTTCCATATGAACTCGTAAGAAAAATGAGAGCCTCATTCAATATCATTGGTCCTCTCGCCATGATCTGTGGTTGGGCCAAGGTTGGAAAGCCTGGTGGTTGCAATATTGGCCAGCGTCCTGTTGATTTTCATCTCAAGGGTTTGGAGGCTTTTGGATTTAAGATAACCGAAGAGCACGGCGACGTTATGGCCGTAATTCCGCAGAGTTTTGAGAGAGAGATAATCTATGCTCTTCCGTTTCCCAGTGTAGGAGCTACCGAGCAGCTAATGACTACTGCAGCGCTTATGGAAGGGAGCAAAGTAACGATTGAAAACGCCGCTCGCGAACCCGAAATTTCTGATCTTCAGAACTTTCTTAACAAGTGTGGTGCGAAAATCAGTGGTGCCTCAACTCCAACCATCAAAGTGACGGGAGTTGGAAAGCTTAGTGGAGCAGAGTATTCAGTTATTCCAGATAGAGTAGAAATCGGAACGTATTTGCTCGGAGCGATCGCCACCAAAGGTGATATTAAAATCCATGGAGCAATTGCAGACCATTTGATCGCATTGTTGAGCATTCTCGAAGAGATGGGTGCAGGCATCGAAAAGAGCCATGAATACTTGCGAGCTTTCTGGAAAGGCCCCTTGAACCCTGTTAGAGTATCATCTGAACCATATCCTGGATTTCCCACAGATCTTCAACCAATAATAACGGCCGTCTTGGCTACGGTAGAGGGTACTTCGGTGCTTGAGGAAAACGTCTTCGAAAATCGTTTTGGATACGTAGATGAGCTAAACCGTATGGGGGCCCAGATTAAGGTTTCAAGCAGTCATGCAAATATCCGCGGGGTAAGCAAGCTGAGTGGAGCAGAAGTAATTGCCCCAGATATCAGGGCCGGAGCAGCTCTTGTCATGGCCGGACTTGCCGCCGATGGAGAGACAATTATCAACAACGTCACTCACCTATTCAGAGGTTACGAGAGATTTCAAGAGAAACTGAGAACACTCGGAGCAAAGATAACGTTTTATCCCGACGAAGAATGAAGGGAAAACCGTGGTTCGGGTCGGAGGTTGGGGGTTCGGAAGAGCAGAAGATCAGTTCCAAGTTGTGAGTTGCAAGCAAGAAAAACACAAAAACGAGGTTAGGGGTTGGTGGTTGGAGGTCGGAAGAGAAAGAAAACTGGTCGACCGTTGAGTGGTTCACCGTCCTCCGAAAAGAGCCGCTAACCGCTTGCTAAGATACGCTTAACGCTGGAGAGTGCGAAGGATGAGTTGCATGAATAAAGCCAGACGAGGTTCAAAGATGGTGATAGGAGATCGGAAGATCTAGAGAACTAAGGGTCTTTGAGCGGTTTTCCGCTAGCGAAGAGAAAGGAACTGGATGCTGAAACAGGTTCAGATACTCTAAGTTGTCAAGTATAGAATTAGGAAAATTATGAGAGTGAAAGGTCAAATGGAACGTTATTTTTCAAAAGTTGGTAGACCATTTCAGCTGCATGACGGGATGTAAGACTATCAGCACGATGTTAGATTGGTTGTACGTTAAGGGTTGCTAGTTAGGCGAACCTGCCAGAAGTGTTCCTTTTCCCTCGTATAACCCAAGCGCAATCTTAGTTTCCCTAGACTCGAATTTGCGTGACTAATCTCAGCTGATTGCCTTCCGACAATCTTTAGAGTGAAGAGAAGGAATTGATTGAATGGATTCAAACGCAGAAAGACTCGACAGAGTACAGAAAGCAATAGAAATAACGGGAGAAAGACTGCGCTCTTGTGACCTGTGCCCAAAGAAATGTCGTGTAAACAGGTATGAGACTCCTGGTTTCTGCATGCAGAGGATCGAACCAAGAGTTTCAGCAACAGTACTGCACTTTGGGGAAGAACCACCTTTGGTGAAGGAAGGCGGTGCAGGTGCAGTCTTTTTCAGTGGCTGCACAATGAGCTGTCTCTACTGTCAAAACTTCGCTTTCAGTCAGAAGAACGCAGGTAAGGTCTTTTCATTTGAAGAGCTATCAAAACACTTCATAAAGATTCAGGAGGAAGGAGCCGCTTGCATCGATCTCGTCACTCCGACTCCCAATCTGTATGGCTTCCTTAAAGCCTACGAACTTGCACTTGAGGAGGGCTTTTTCCTTCCAGTGGTGTTCAACACTAGCGGTTATGAAGAAGTAAGTACGCTGCAGCTTCTCGATGGAATAGTCGACATCTATCTCACAGACATAAGATACACCGACGATGCGGTTGGAGAGAAATACTCCCTTGTCCCAGATTACTGGACCGTCACAAAGAATTCAGTGAAGGAGATGTTTAGACAAACTGGCTCCTTCAGAGAAGAAAACATGCGAGGAGTTATAGTCAGGCACCTTGTTCTACCTGAAGGAATTGCAGGTACAGAAGAGATGGCGGAGTTTGTGGCTTTTGAATTGTCCTCGTCCGTTCCCATATCGCTTATGTCACAGTATCGACCAGTTTACAGGGCTAGAGAGCACTACGAACTATCGAGAAAAATCTCGGAAGAGGAATACGTTTATGCACTTGATGTGATTGATAGATTTGGTCTTACTGGATGGATGCAGCATTTCGAATGTAAGGAGAATTTCAGGGCCAAACCTTTGAGGTGGGACTAGATGATTTTCGTAATCTCGTTTTTTCTGTGGATCACCTTTTTTGGAAGGTTCACTATAGCCTCAGAGATATCGGGTTTACTTGTGTCTGTCCTGGTGCAGTATGTATCTGCAAGGCTTATCCGTCCCGGTCCGGCTCTCGGCACCGTATTTCGAATTATGCTCGCTTTACCTGTTGCAGTCTTCCAATCATTCAGAATTATCTTCTCGAAACCCGTATTTACGGTAAGAAGCGAAAAGGCACCGGAGAACAGAATCGTTGAATTTGGGAAGATAATCTCTATTACAATGACCCCTGAGGAAGTTGTCATTTCGAAGGACAGGGAAGGGCTGTTGATCCACGAGGTGAAAAAGTGACCTTCTATATCACAATGGCGGCAATAATTTCTTCTATTGTAATGCTGGTCTGGTTTGCCGCAAGTAGTGATCCCTGGAGGTTGCTGATAGCCTACTCCTCTATTTCGACAAGACTTCTCATAGGCGTCATATTTATTGAAATGGTTACGGGAGTTGATTTCGTTTCAAGCGTAGCGCTGCTTTTTCTTATACTAAATACAAGTGGTACGATTATTGCTGCTTATTATCTTGGGGTCAGAAGATGACGAGAATCTTAGGGTACCTATTTCTGATTCCCGGTCTGTTTTTCGTTTTCGCAGGCACATTCAGGGCCATCCTGGCACACACAATCATTGGAACCCTCCATTTCTTAACGGTTGCCGACACTGTCGGGCTGATATTCATCGTCATCTCCGCTTCTTTCTTTGGCCTGTTGACGATAATTGAGATGCTTGCGTTTATTGTCGCTCTGATGGTCACTGGACCGCTTGTAACTCACGTAATCGCCAGGGCCTTCATTAACTCGGGGGGAAAAGAGAAATGAGTTTCGTCTTAATCGGAATCAGTTCTCTTTATCTGATTAGCGCGATGATCGTCCTTTCATCTAAGAATAACTTCCAGAGTGTTATCTGGTTTGGAATTATGGGTTCGGTTTCGGCCGTCATTATGATGATAATAGGAGCACCGGACGTCGCGATGACACAATTTTCTGTTGGAGTTGCATTGGTTCTAATCGTATACATAATGGCACTTAAGAAACAGCGCCGTGTTCGTCTCGGATTTCTCGCTGTGCCTTCGATGATAGAGGAATCGCCTTCCGGTCTCAGAGGGCTAGAGTGGGAGATTATTCAGCTTGTTGACGAAAAGGAGGGTTATCACGTTGAACCAGTGAAGTTCTCTTCGAAGGAAGAAGCATTGAAAGCCGTTGAGAACCATGAAGTCGATCTGATTTGCGGAGCATTTACAGAGGACGACGTTTCAGGCAGAACAAAGGGCATCCCTTATCTAGAGACTTCAATATTTATCTGCAACGGGGAGGAAATCGATTTTGTGAGACTGAAACACCTGAGCAGAAACGCTATTTCTCCCACACAAAAATTCCTGAAGAAGAGTAGCTATGTTTTTGTCATTTCCATGAATTCGCCGGATCTGGAAAGAGACATTTATGAAGGATTGAACGAAATCAGCTCTTCAGGGAATATCGAAAAGATAGTGGGGCGGTACCTTTGAAGATAGCAGGAATAATTGCAGTTACAATGATCTTTGTCATTGTTTTGCTTTCATTTGACCCTTCGGGAAGTATTCCCAGTCCGATAGAGCAAATAGTGGATCGAGTAAATGTGCCCAATGCAGTTACAAGCGTTTATCTCGAGACAAGACTCTATGACACGATATTCGAGATAATCGTTTTCAGCATAACGGCTCTGGGAGTAGCTTCTCTCTTTGCATCGCTGCCGGTTAATCGCGACGAAGATCAGCACGTTTTTGGGACAGTTACAGTCTATAGCGGTGGCCTTGCCGCCTTGTCGATAACCCTTTTCTTATATGTCGTAATAAACGGCCACATAACCCCTGGTGGAGGCTTTGTTGGCGGAGTTGTGCTTGCAACAGGCGTAATCACTTATGGTCTCACTTCCAGTTTCAAGAAGGCAAGTATTCATTATGATAAGTTGAAGATCGGAATATTTGAGAACCTAGGTCTCGTGATGATTTTCGCATTCTCAACTCTGATTATCCTTTTCCCAGAGACCCACTCGCGATTACTTTCTGCGGCTGGCTTTGGTTCAACTTTCAGCGGTGGGCTAATCCCGATCCTGAACATTCTCATCGGAATCAAAGTGTATGCCGGTGCATGGAAGATGTCCAGTGAGTTCATAAATAGGCGGGGGACACTATGACTGGAACTATCGTAATCTATTTCTCAATTTCGGGAATGCTCGTGGGAACGATCGGTATGATTCTATCAAAGGACCTCATAAAGAAGATTCTCTCTTTCGGTATCGTGGAGACCTCAATAAACCTCATGTACACAGGAATCTCGGCAAGAAGCGGGATAATACCTCCCATAGTCAGCGGTGATTTTTCAAACGCTTTCTACGCAGATCCCATACCTCAAGCAGTAATAATCACAGGGATTGTGATATCGTTTGCCCTTCTTTGCCTTTCACTCGTATTTGCGATCATAATATACAACAGATACCACACAATGAATGTCGAGGCAATCGAAATGATCTTCGAGAGGGAGGAACGGTGATCGCGCTCGTCTTTCTACCCGTGCTGGGAGGAATTATCTGTCTGGTGTTGAAAGACAGAAAGTCAGTTAGTTCGATAGTAGCGATTGTGACTGCTATTGCAAGTGGGAGCGTTCTTCCTTTCGTTATCTTTGAAGATGCTTCGATTATTCTGGGGAAGTGGGGAGTTCTTGGAATCGGCCTGGCAATCGATGAACTTACTACTCCATTTCTGTTATCTACTTTCATAGTAATGCTGGCAATTATTCTGAATTCGATCAATAAGAGTTACGACGGATTCTTCTATGCTTTGATTCTGATACTCTATGGAACCTTGAATTCGATATTTCTTTCGAGAGATCTGTTCAATATCTTCGTGACTGTTGAGCTGGCATCGATAATCTCGTTCATTCTCATTTCTTACGAAAAGAAGCCGCGGCAGGCGTGGGCGAGTCTAAAATACCTTCTTCTCTCTTCTCTCGGTCTGAACTTCTACCTTCTTGGTATAGGAATTGTCTACATGGAGACGGGTTCATTTGCCATGGAGAGTCTTGAGAAAGCTTCAACGATAGCCTCTGTACTGATCTTTGGAGGGCTTGCCGTCAAATCCGGCCTCTTCTTCTTCTCAATGTGGCTGCCTGATGCTCACTCCAACGCACCCACCGAAGTCTCTCCAATACTCTCCGGTCTAATTGTCAAGCTCGACGTGTACCTGTCTATAAGATTCATCACTTATTCCTCTTTTAGCTGGATGAGAGATACCTATATCTTCATAGGCATACTCAGCGCAATCATTGGCGTAATCTTTGCCGTCAATTCAAAGAACGCGAAGCGGGTTCTAGCATATCACACGATCTCTCAGGTGGGGTTCATGCTTGTGAATTGTGATAAGTCCTCTGCCTGGCATGGTTTCAGCCACGCGGTTTTCAAGACGCTTCTCTTTCTGGCGGTCGGAAATATTTCGGCAAGACTCGGAACAAAGGACTATTCAAAATGGTCGGGGAAAATCAGCACAGTTGAATACACCTTTCTATTAATCGGCTCACTCGCCATAGCGGGCTTCCCTATGACCTCCGGGTGTGTTACAAAAGAAGTCATAATACATGGGGCATGTTGCCCATCATTGAGAATACTTCTATTAATTGCTTCTGTAGGAACGGCAATGAGCTTCTCGAAGTTTATTTTCCTGAAACCGGTCAAAACAACCACTTGGCCGGCCGCAAATGTTGTTGCCGCATATGTCATTCTCTCAGGGGTGATAATCACCCACGGAGTAATCGGCTTTGAGATATACATGTTTGAATCTCTTCTCGCAGTAGTGGCGGGAATTGCAGCCTATCTGATCCTGCGAAGATTCCTGAAGCCACTTCCGATCTATCTTGAAAGAATTGATTCGGCTCTTTCTTCGTACCTAATCCTCTTTCTTATAACTATCGGTTTGGCTATTCTTTTCTCCTCTTGAAAAGGAGTATCGATTCCGCTATAATCGTCTTTGTAGGCGAGTAGCTCAATTGGCAGAGCGACGGTCTCCAAAATCGTAGGTCGGGGGTTCGAGGCCCTCCTCGCCTGCCAGAAAAGAGAGGATATATCCTCTCTTTTTATTTGTTGGATATCTGCTTTGCCATATTCATACTTGTAACTTCATATCCCATCTTCTTATAGAGAGCAACCGCGACAGAGTTGTGAGCGAAAACATGAAGCGAAAGGTTCTCCACACCTAGTTCTATAGCATAGTCTTCAAGGGCTCCCAGACTTGCCTTCCCATATCCCATGCCCCTGTACTCTTTTTGAATCACAAAATCGTATATGAATCCCTTCTTCTCCATCCTGGGAAAGATATGGAGCCACAGATAGCCTATCGTCTGATTATTATCTGTTTCAATTATGCTCAGCAGTTCATGGTTCTTTGTCTCTAATCCCTCAGACAAAAGTGCATCGATTTCCATCCTTGCTTTCTCTAGAGCGCTGCTTTCCTCCCATCTTCCAGACTTTACGTTTTCAATTGCATAATACCTCACCAGTTTTTCGAAATAGTCCTCAAACTCTTCGTGTTTCATCTTCTTAAGTCTTATCAATCAAGAACCTCCTTTCAAGACTCGATCCATCAGGTGTTTCTTAAAAAGCTGCCGAAAGATGCTCTGGATCGGTAATAAAAATAACGAACATGCTGAATCCGATTGCCGTAAAATCCATCAAAGTAATGGAATGTTCTCAGACAATTCAAAATCGGCTCTGTTAGCCAAAAGGTCTCCTTGCGAATAAGAAGAACCACAAAAAGGCCGAGAACACTACCGCCCATAAGGGATCAGGTGCTAGAGATTGTTGGATTTGACTTTGTAAACAAAATGAATGTCGAAACCCCAAATGAAGTGACGAAAACCTCCTCCGAGATCAAACCGAGAAAGAGCGGCACTGCAAAGACGGACAAAACGGTTGTTACTGTTTGGAATATGTACTTCGAAAGATTCTGTCGAAACCTGGAGTCGAGTATTATGGCTTCACCTCCCGAAAACACCGAGAACTACTACAACTTCTAATTGACGTTTTAATCATTATCAGCTGATAGAATCTTTCTATATAAAGATATTCTAAACCATTTGGGGAGCAAGCCAAGCTTGATAACAGTCGAAGTGATTCTCGAAGGAAAAGTTCAGAAGGTTGGAATGAGAAACTACATAAGGCGCCTCGCGATTAAGCACAAGATCAAAGGGTATGTCGAGAATGTTGATAATGGGTCAGTGAGAGTAGTCGCTCAAGGTAGTGAAGAAAAGCTCTCAGTATTTTTGAAGAACATCGAGAAAGTATCTCTTGCAGTGAGACTTTCAGGAGGCAAGATTCTCAAGATGGTAGAGCGACCATCCTGCGAGCGGGGTTTTGGATCGTTCGAGAAGAGATAATTCGAGGTTTTGGAGGAGAGAATTGATCTTAATCATAATTCTGGTAGTTATTGTGAGTTTCCTAATGACAGCGGGTCTGGTTTTCGCATATAAAGTTACAAGGCCAAAGCAGATTCCTTACGATGAGACATACCGCATAGAGGTTGAAAAAGGTAGAATGGATCCTGAGTGGTTCGAAGAGATTGAAAAGGAAGAGATCTGGATCGACTCTCCATATGGATATAGGCTTCACGGACTGTTCATTCCCTGCAATAATTCCAGTAAAGCCGTAATAATTTGCCATGGAATCACCTATTCATTGTTTGGCTCGATCAAATACGCAAGGATCTTTCACAAACTGGGCTTCAACGTTATCGCTTATGACCACAGAAACCATGGCAAGAGCGGCGGAAGCAATACTACTCTCGGATACTACGAGAAGCATGACCTTGCTTCCGTTAAGAGCTGGGTCATCCAAAGGCTAGGAAAAGATGCTCGCATCGGCCTCCACGGTGAATCGATGGGTGCGGCAATAGTTCTTCAGTACCTTTCTCTCGATCGAGACATTGATTTTTGCGTCGCGGACTGTGGCTTTTCGGACCTCGAAGAGCTACTTTCGGTAAGACTGAGAGAAGACTTTCACCTTCCCTCGATTCCATTCATTTGGCTAGCTCGATTCTTCGCAAAACTCCTAACTGGCGCAAATCTAAAAGAAGTAAGCCCAATAGAATCCGTAAGAGAGTCGTTAATTCCAGTGATGTTCGCGCACGGAGCTGAAGACCATTATGTTCCAACCTATATGAGCGAAAAGATGCACAGGGAAGGCAATTCGAAAAACCATCTTCTAGTAGTTCCCGGAGCGGCCCACGCTATGGCCCTTACTTCCGATCCAGTTGCCTACGAGAAAGAGGTCGAAAGATTCCTTCAGAACAGCAACCTTCTTTGAAAGAATCCATACATTGGATGCTATGGATCTTATTGAAAACATGATCTACCATTTTTCAACTTTCATCTGAAAATATTCATTCACTTTCCGAATCTATCAACTATTTACTTCATTAGAGATCAAATTACTGATTTAAGTGCCTTATCAGTTTGAACAATACTGATATTATCAGATATTTGCTTATATAATTCAGTAATCAATGAAAATAATAGCTTGACACTGTTGTAATTATTATGATAGACTTCGTAATGCTTTGATATATGTTCCAGTTACAGCAAAATCTTATTGTGAATTGCTTTATTTTTTTATTATGAGTGCCATTAAGAAGATAAAACTGCATCTATTAAGAAAATTATTCTACACTACACATACTAATTAGACGTTCTGTGCAATGTCACAGAACTAAATGAAAAAGGGGGCGAAAGAAATTGCGTAAGAGACTTACCATGCTTCTTCTCGTAACGGCACTAGTTTTCAGTGGCAGTATTTTCGCGACTGAGAAGGGACCAATATCCGACATCATCTACTTCAACGTGAAGATGTCTCAAGAACTCGGCCTTAGGGACGTAGCTGAAGGACTAACGGATATTTTCATGGAAGGCGTTTCCGGTCCTACTCTTATGGGAATGGACCAAGCAACGAGAGACAAAATGGATATCTACTCAGTACCGGCACTCACCTATTCTCTTTTCATCAATCCGTATCCGAACCAAGCTCCTTACTTTGCAGAGGTCGGCGGAAAAGATTTCTTCAACGTAATGGCGATAAACGAGTTCAGGTACGCACTCAACGATCTGATCAACAGGCAGTACGTAGTTGACGAGATCCTCGGGGGAGCTGGCGGACCGATGCTCTCTATGGCAACTCCAGGTCAGCCCGGTACCTACAGATACGGTCTGGTAGCGAACAAACTCGGCCTTAGCTTTGAAGGTAACGAGACAAGAGCTATCGAAGCCATGAGAAAAGCTCTTGAAGAAGCCTCCAGGATTCCTGAGAACGAGGGGAGGCTCGTCGAAAGAGCTGGCAAATGGTACTTCGACAACGAACCCGTCACCGTAAGGTTCGTCATAAGGGCGGACGACCCCAACGTAAGGGTCAAGATCGGCGAATATGTTTCGCTTCAACTGGAAAAAACCGGAGTAACAGTGGATAGACTGGTTTGGGAAAGATCAAAGGCCAGCAACACAGCTTACGGAAGCGATCCTGCTGACATGATCTGGAACCTGTACACGGAAGCCTGGAGTGCAGGAGCAACCAGGGCCTTCTGGGAACACATCGTTCGTCAGATGTACTCCACCGGTGGTTCTTACATGCCCGGCCGAGGAACCGAAGGGTTCTGGAACTTCAGAAACAAGGAACTAGACGAGCTTATAGAAAAGGCGTACACCGGAAACTTCTTGACGGAAGAGGAGTACTGGGATCTCGCTTTGACAGCTCTGGAGATGGGACTTAAGGATGCCGTTAGACTATACTTGTGTTATCAGGACGGCTTCTACACGGCCAACTCTGCAAGACTTGTCGACAGATTTGCTTACGGTCTTGGAGATGGTCTCAACGAGTGGTCTCTAAAGACTGCTGTTACAGATGACAAGGTCCTATTCGTAACACAGTACTCCTCTGTCGGAGCCCTGTTCATGTCTAACTGGGATCCGGTCGGACCCGATGGAATTTCTGACACATACAGTGCAAATGTTGTCGGAATTCTCTCCGATTCAAGTTCCTTTGAAAGTCCAGCATCTGCAATCAATACTCCTTACAGAGTTTCCTGGACACAAGATGACATAGTCACGAAGGTCGAGAGGAACGATGAAGGTGACGTCGTCGGCATGATTGATGTTCCAGAAAATGCAATAAGATTCGACAGCGAAACCAAGCAGTGGAAAGAAGTAGGTCCCGGAATCAAGTCAATGTCTATGGGTACTTACACTCTCCTTGGCGGAAACATGCATCAGGGTCAACCGATAACTGTAAATGATTATCTCTATGCCTACGCATTCAGAGATGAATGGATATCGAGGGATGGAGAAAACGACAAGTACTATGAAGCTTCCTATGAGAACTACATGAGAAGCTCTCAGGATACAATAAAGGGATATGTTGTCAACGATGACGGAACGATCACCAGCTACTTCGATTACAACTTCCCTGCAAGTGTCGACAGAACGGCCAACTGGGGAGCACCCTTCCTCGGTGTGCACAGGCAGCCTTTCGTAATAGTTTCTTGGGAGATCTATGAGGCCCTCTCAGAGATCGTTGCCAACGGAAGCAAGTCGGGAACGGTTTACGCTTTCCGAAACGATCCGGCTATTACTCAGATAGATGTCTTGGTACCTAATCATGTGAAAGACATAAGGGCAAAGCTTGTAGAACTTAAGGAAAACGGCCACATCCCTAACTCCTTGAAGGGACTAATCACTGTAGAAGAGGCTCAGACAAGATACCAGGCAGCAATCGACTTCATCGACAAGTACGGACATGCTTACATAAGTAACGGACCATACTATCTGTCTAAATACGATCCCACCGCTAACTACGCGGAATGTAGAGCTTTCAGAGATCCTTCTTATCCTTACGAACCGTACTTCTGGAAAGAGGCGCTGAAGACAGTAAGGCTCTCGATCGACTCTATTGAAGTACCTGCAATAATCGCGAAGGGTATGGACACTTCAGTCCAGGTTGTGGTAGCTGAGATCGAGTATCCTTCTGAAGAGGTATCCAAGGCATCCAGAGGAAGCGTTGTCGTGACGCTAATCACTCCAGATGGAGAGATCAGCTTTGACACCGTTTTGATTGAGCCGGGGATTTTCGAGGCCATGATCCCTGCAGAGGCCATTGAATCTCTAGAACCCGGATCATACAACGTTCTCGCAATCGCTTCTCTAGAGGGTGCAGTGCCGGCGTCGTCCGTCACTTCCACCATAGTTTACTGATAACGGCAAGGCGGTACCCCACGGGTACCGCCTTCATTATTGAGGTGGAAATATGTTCTGGAAATACATGTTGAAACGAGTCTTCTACGGGATTTTCATATACATTATCCTTATCTTCGTCTTTTCGGCACTTTTCAATACTGTTATGGAACAGACTCTGAGAGGGCAGATCGATGAAGAGATAAGAGCTGAATTGATGGCTCTTGACAATGTAGGTTCTCAGCAAATCCAAAACTTTATCGAAATGAGACGTGCCGAAAAATTCGCTCTATACAAACTTGACAAGCCTATCTTCGAAAGAATAGTCTGGAGAACCTGGTCGACCCTGACACTGAACTTAGGAAAATCCAGTTCCATTCGATCTGCCGCAGGCGATCGAAACGTATGGGCCATAGTCTCAGAAAAAATACCGAGAACGTTGATTCTCTTTAGTTCTGCGATGTTGATTGACATCATTATAGGAATCTGGCTCGGCCTGAAAAAGGCTCAAAAAGCCGGCGGGGTTTTGGACAAAAGCACTTCGGTTGGAACCATGGTGGTTTTTGGGATGCCGTCATGGTGGTTAGGAATGATTCTTATCATGTTCTTTGCATACACGATAAAAGTCTTCCCTTCAGGAGGTCTGCATGCAACACCTCCACCAGAAGGGATAGCGTTCTTCTTAGATGCCCTCTATCACCTTGCACTTCCCGTAATGACTCTTGTCGTAATCGGTTTCTGGGGGCGGGCCTTTCTTACTCGAAATATTGTCTTGGGAGTGCTTCAAGACGACTACATAATGGCGGCAAGGGCTAGGGGAATTCCCGAAAGGAAAGTCTTGTACGGTCACACGATGAGAACCTCGGCTCCACCAATTGTGACTATGTCGCTACTTGCATTGCTTGCTTCCGTATCGGGAAACATTGTATTTGAAGGAATATTCAACTGGCCGGGGATGGGCAATCTCTTCTGGTTTGCCCTTCAGCAGAATGATGTTCCAGTCCTTATGGGAAACCTTGCGATAACCACAGGGCTATACATTTGCGGTCTGATTCTCCTGGATCTCGTTTACGGTTTGCTAGACCCCAGAATCAAAGTGGGTGCAAAAGCATGAGAATCGGCGAAATGAAATCATCATTCGATGAATTCTGGGGGGAATTCAGGAAGGTAAAATCAGGAATGATTGGCCTTGTATTTCTTGGACTGTTCCTGATGATTCTGTTTTTTGAACCGCTTCTTCTTCCCTTCGAACAGGCAAACTCGAGATGGAAAGACATTACTTACTGGGAAGACAATCCCGCAAGTGCTGCTCCCCAATGGACAAACTTCTTCTCCTCCAAGAAGAGTGCAGTCTCTATGCCACTTGAAGTGGAGAAAAAAGAAGTCAAAAATGCAGGGACAATCAGGATAATAGAAGAGACTTTTCTTTACGACTACCAGTACGATGCCGCGCCCTCAGACATCATATTCAGAGCTTCAGGCCAGGCCAATCCAACGGTAATCATCTCCGTTGAAAGACCGGACGGAAAGAAGATCGATCTTCTGAGAAAACCACTTGAAGTTACACAAGGAAAGGATTTGAGGATTGCAATAGACAAAACTTCCTTAAATGAAGCCTACAACTTCTTGAAATCAATGGACGCTGCAACGGGCCTATCAAAACAAACTCTAAAAACAACCGACATACTCTTCTCGAAGGTCGAAGACTCAATAGTTTTCACTCCTCAAGCCCTTAAGGGCGAATACAAAATAATGGTTTCTTTGATCCTGCAGAAGGAGACCGACGTAATAGAATCTACCGAGATGAAAGTCGCCGGTAGGGTGCATGGAATTCTTGGAACGGATAACTCCAAGAGAGATATCTGGAGCGGGGTTATCGCTGGAGTGAAATGGGCAATGTTGATTGGACTCCTTACGGCGCTTGTTTCAGTTTCAATTGGTGTCATTTATGGTGTCATTAGTGCTTACGTCGGCGGATGGAAAGACTCTCTAATGCAGAGGATATTCGAGATATTCATAAGTGTTCCAATGCTTCCCGTTCTCATCGTAATGAGCGCAGTCTTCAAGCCGAATATTTGGATGATCATCCTAATCATGTGTGTATTCTACTGGGTTGGACCGGTGAAGACTGTCAGGAGCATGGGACTCCAGATAAAGGAAGAGACCTACATAGAGGCCTCAAGAGCCCTCGGGGCGTCTAACACAAGAATAATCTTCAAACATATGGTGCCTCTGCTTATCCCTTACGCCTTCGCTTCAATGGCGCTCAATGTCCCAGGAGCTATCGTTGTCGAGGCGACCCTCAGCCTGCTCGGGTTGGGCGACCCCAATATAGTAACGTGGGGTCAAATCCTTCAAGATGCCCATAATGGAGGCGCGATGCTGAGCGGGATGTGGTGGTGGGTAGTACCGCCGGGGATGGCAATAGCCTTCATGGGGATGACATTCGCATTTGTCGGGTTTGCAATGGATAAGATACTGAACCCGAAACTGAAGACGAGGTAGTGACTATGGATAACATATTGACTGTAGATAACCTCAAGCTTTACTACTACAC
>NZ_JFHL01000022.1 GCF_003664995.1 Mesotoga sp. BH458_6_3_2_1
CTCAAGCTTTACTACTACACGAGCAAAGGTGTGGTTAAGGCTGTAGACGATATTTCTTTCTCTCTGAAAAAGGGTGAGACTCTAGGTCTTGTTGGAGAATCAGGCTGTGGAAAGACAACCACTGGCTTCGCACTCCTTAAAATGCCCACTCCCCCCGGAAAGATTGCCGGTGGGAAGATTGTGCTCGACGGTATAGACATAACTCCCCTGCGTGAGAATGAAATGAGAAGGAACATACGCTGGGAGAAGGTTTCCATGGTCTTTCAGGGCGCCATGAATACCCTCACTCCCGTTTACACAATAGGCAAACAGATGATGGAGACTTTGCAGGAACACAGGGAGATGGAGAGGGAAGAAGCGAGAAAGAGAATAGAGAAGTATCTCAACCTCGTTGGACTCTCAGGCGATATAGTGAAGAGATATCCACATGAACTCTCGGGAGGAATGAAGCAGAGAATCGCCATCGCCACCGCCCTCTTTCTCGAACCGAAGGTAATAATCTGTGACGAACCTACCACAGCCCTGGATGTTATAGTGCAGGCCCAGATAATAAACCTCCTCAAAGACCTCAAGGAGAAGCTAGACCTTTCATTCATTTTCATAACTCACGACCTCGCAACGGAGGCGGAGGTGTCAGACAGGATAGCAGTTATGTATGCCGGAAAGATAGTGGAGATAGGAACAAACCAGCAGATATACGGAGAACAGGGTCCCTGTCATCCGTATACTAGAAACTTGCTCGCTGCAACTCCCAGACTTCACGCAAAGGTAAATGAACTATCCTTCATCCCCGGTGCTCCTCCTGATCTACTGGAACCTCCATCGGGTTGCAGATTTCATCCGAGATGTACCCTCGCTATGGATAAGTGCAAAGAAGAAGAACCACCCCTTATAGAGATTGAAAAGGAACACATGGTGGCCTGCTGGAGGTGTGAGAAGAGATGACCGAAAAGATCGTTGAAGTGAAAGACCTTCAGAAGTGGTTTCCAATAAGAAGAAGCATATCCCAGTTCTTCAAGGGTGAACACAGTTATGTGAAGGCCGTTGACGGTATATCCTTCTCAATAAAGAGGGGTGAGATATTCGGTCTTGTCGGAGAGTCAGGATGTGGAAAGACCACGACGGGAAAACTAATCATGAAACTCCTTGAGCCTACAGGCGGAACCATGTTTCTGAATGGAGAGGATGTCACTCATATAGAGAAAGATGAATTGAAGATATACAGAAGGAACGTACAGATGATCTTTCAGGATCCATACGCTTCCATGAACCCGAGGTTCAAGATAAGGGACGTTATGGAAGAGCCTCTCATAATACATAAACTAGGAGAAGACAGGGACGCGAGAATGGAGATGATAGAGAAGGCTTTGAGGGAAGTCAAGCTCAACCCTCCAGATGAATTCCTTGTGAGGTATCCCCACATGTTATCCGGTGGTCAGAGACAGAGGGCGGCCACTGCCAGGACTCTTCTTCTCAATCCCG
>NZ_JFHL01000023.1:0-34126 GCF_003664995.1 Mesotoga sp. BH458_6_3_2_1
GACTCTTCTTCTCAATCCCGAGCTTCTAGTTGCGGATGAACCGGTATCCATGATAGACCTCTCCACCAGGGCGGAGATACTCCACATGATGAAGGAAGTGCAGAGAGACCTTGGATTGACTTATCTCTACATAACTCACGATCTCTCTACTGCGAGATACTTCACAGACAGGATAGCAGTGATGTACCTTGGAAAGATAATAGAGATAGGCGATCCCGACGATGTTATAGACAACCCCGTTCATCCATACACAAGGGCTCTCATTGCCGCTGTATGCGAACCGGTTGCTGGAAAGGTAAACAAACCCAAGGTAGTACCTATAAAGGGAGAGATTCCCTCTGCCGCCAATATTCCAAAGGGCTGCAGATTCCATCCGAGATGTCCTTATGCAAAAGAAGAATGCTGGGAGAAGGAAGAACCTCAACTTCGGGAGATAAAAGAGGGTCACTTCCATGCCTGCAGAAGATGGAAGGAAGTCGCTGAAGAGAAAGACCGGGGTTGCGGGTAGCAGGTTGGTGGCATCAAGATCAGAAGTGATGCTGCCTCCGGCAGGAAGTGAGGCTCGCTGACGCGAGGAAGTGATGCCCGGAAGGGCATCCGGGGAAGTGAGGCTGGCACTTGCGCACCAGGAGGCAAAAACCAAAGAAGAAGAGCAAGCGAATTAAACCGATCTGATCAGAACGAACACATTTTGTCATCCTGAAATGCTCCTGTTCAGGATCTGGGTTTTTGGGAAACCGTGGTTGGGGTTAGCGGGTTGGTGGTAGGAAAGAGCAAAGGAACTGGTTGACCGTTGAATGGTTCTCCGTTCGCCGAAAAGAACAGTTGCAAGTTCCAAGATGTGAGTTGTAAGTTGTAAAAAAGGCCGGGGTCGGAGGTTGGTGGTTGGAGGTCCGTAAGAGCAAAAGAAACTGGTTGACCGCTGAGCGGTTCCCCGTTCTCCGAATAAAAAACCTGTTCTTCCAGAGCGAGGATCTGTTCTTCGTTCTTGGTTAGAGCAATGAAGCAAGAGCACCAATATTCCGACCAGGAGCTTTGTCGGAATGACGGAATCTGGCCTTTTAGGAATAACCATTCGCTGTCATCCCGAACTTGTTTCGGGATCTGGTTTTGATCCTCTCGACGGGGGACGGAGGACCGTTGACGGCCAACGTTGTCTTCACAGCGACCAGCGGGTTTTTGCTCTTAAGCGCACAGCGGCTCTTCTGGCCACGAAACGGAACTGACCGCACGAAGTGCGACTGGGCCACGTTAGCAGAATGGCTTTGAAGATTTTCCCCGCAAAGCGGGCATTGCGTCCTGGCATGTTCTTCGCCAGCCTTGCGTCCACTGATGCTCCTCAGTGCATTGCGTCCCGGCACGATCTTTGCCGGCATTGCGTCCAATGTTCTATAAGGGCATCACTTCCGCCGATGCTTTTCGGCGCATCACTTCCCGACGGAGTCGGCATTGCGTCCAATGTTCTATAAGGGCATCACTTTCTGTGAAGCGGCCTTCTCATATCGCTTCAGAGGGCAAGAAGTTTCTGTCTTCAGTGATGACCCTATCTATTTCATCGATTTCGGCCATTTTGAACGGCGCGATTACGTCGAATTTACTGTTATCGACAAGAAGAATTTTTGCACTGGAATTGAGAAGCATTTTTCTCTTTATACTTGCTGAAAAGGGGCTCAACTCGAATGTCCCTATCTTCTTTCTAAGGGAAGCACATGAAAAAAAGAACTTGTTTGCATATATTGAACCGACAAGACTCTCCGCCCTGGGGCCGATGAGCGAATCAAATCCATACTGTAGACTGCCGCCGCTTGACTCAACCGAAAACCCCTGAACCTTTGAAAGCGCAAGAAGAATGTTGATTCCGTTGGTGATTATGTGCAGCTTCTTGAAAGCCCTGGAGAGTTTTAAAGCGAAAACGTAACATGTAGTGCTTTCATCTATAAAGAGAACATCATTTTCTTCCACAAATTCGATTGCCTTCGCTGCAATTCTTTCTTTCGCCTCTCTGGCTAACCTCAGCCTTTTCAAGAAGAAGCTGTTTGGATCTGTTTCCTGATTCACAGCTCTTACGACTCCGTATCCGTTGATAACAAGGCCGGATTTCTGCAGATCTCTCAAGTCTCTTCTCAGCGTGACGAGAGATACATCCATTAGAGATGCAAGTTCTTGAGTATTAATCGATTCTCTTTCGGAAAGAACGCTAAGAATGTTCTGTCTTCTGTCTTCTTTCTTCAAAGCCATTCGCTCAACTCCAGCATGTTTGTTTTATCTGACTCTCCTTCTTGCTAATCTTAGAGCTTCTACACCGAGGAGGAGTGCACCCCATAGAGCAAGTGTGAGAAACTGACTTATTCCAAGAAGATTCAAACCGCTTGAGATAACCTGAAGCAAGACCAAACCAAGGAAAACACCGGACACTTTCCCGAAGCCGCCGTTTGGATTGATTCCTCCTAGAACTGAAACCAGTACGGTAACGAGAAGATATGAGGAACCATAACCGGCCTTTGCGGAATTAAATCTTGCTATCATTATCAGAGAGGCTAGACCCGCCAGAAGGCCCGAGATCATGTAAACGAGAATGGTTACTTTGTTGGTGTTTATTCCAGAGAAACTGGTAGCTTTGATGTTGGATCCGATCATGTAGGTCGATAAACCCAAGCGCGTCTTGTTTAGAATTATCGCGACAGCTACCGCAACGGCTATTAAAATGAACATCGGTACCGGTACTCCCAGGAAGGTTCCATTACCAATCACGAGAAGGTTCCTCGGCAGGCCCGAAATCACATACCCTCTGGTTATAACGAGGCTTATTCCTTCGAGAAGGGTCATAGTACCTAGCGTT
The DNA here is from genome assembly GCF_003664995.1 of Mesotoga sp. BH458_6_3_2_1. NCBI lineage: Bacteria > Thermotogati > Thermotogota > Thermotogae > Kosmotogales > Kosmotogaceae > Mesotoga > Mesotoga sp. BH458_6_3_2_1. Next base: position 2,840 of record NZ_JFHL01000023.1, read on the forward strand.
GCAAGTATCGGAGATACCCCAATATAAGCGATTATCATTCCATTTACAAGTCCCACTATGAGTGAAATCGACAACCCTGCGATTACGGCCAGAAAGATCGTCCAGCCCAGCCCGGCCCCTCCCGCACCAGATGCTAGATCACCTGTCAAAATCATTGCCATGATTATCCCTGAGAGATTTGCCGAACTTATGATTGAGAGGTTAATTCCACCAGTAAGCATCGTTATCATCATCGCGAAAGCAAGAACTCCCAGTTCAGGAAGCTGAAAAGCCATCGACTGGAGATTGCTGGGCCTTAGAAATTTTCCAGGAAGAGCAAGCGAGAACAATAGCACCAGAATGGCCAGAATCGCTCCAAGCGAGAGAATCTCGGAGTGCTTTGATACTCTTCCCCTGCCGGTGTCAGTCTTCAACATTGATTATCGCTCCTTTTCTCTCGCGGACTTTTCTCTGATAGGCCGTTATCCCCACGCTGACGACGATGATCGCTCCGATAAAGACCTTATGCCAATAAGAGGAAATTCCGAGTAACGTAAGGCCATTCTGAACGATGACAATCAAACCGAAACCAAGAACCGTCCCTAGAATGCTGCCAGTACCTCCTGCAAGGCTTGCTCCTCCAAGAACGACAGCCGCCAGAACTTCCAGTTCCCTGCCCATCAAGGCATTGGGGGCGACAGTCAACATCATGTTCGCCTGAACTGTTGAGGCTATGCCTGCAAGAAAACCCATATAACAATAGACGAATATCTGCGTCTTGAGAACGCTTATTCCCACACGTCTTGCGGCTTCCTGATTTCCGCCAACGGCGTAGATATTTCTGCCCAGAGCCGTGTACTTCAGTATCAGCCAGGTAAGAATGAAGGAAAGAACAAGAACTAGAATTGGTATAGTAATCCCCGGATTGTCTCCAAATCTAACTAGATTCCTCTCCATAAACCACATGGGAAAGCCGTAAATCCAGGTACCGCCGCTGATAAATATCAGAAGGCCGTAGAACAGGTTCATGGTAGCGATCGTCACGATTATTGGCGGAGTTTTGAGGAAGTAAATAAGTAAGGCATTGACCAAACCCAGCGCAATTCCGACAACCGCTCCTATTGCAAAGGCCAGGAACATATTCCCGCCCCAATGGATGACGATAGTAGCCATGACATACTGCGCGACCGTTGCAATTGCCGTAAATGAGATATCTATTCCTCCGGAAATCAGAACGACCAGCACGCCTGCGGCCATTATCGCAAGAAAGGAGTTGCTCTCAACCATCCCGTAGAGATTGGTGGAAGTAAGAAAACTTGGCTTCAAAATGGTGAAGAAGAGTGAGACGACTATTATTACAAGCAAGAGATAGAACTCACTCTTGCCGAATAATTTTCTCAATACTGAATTACTGTCCGTTAATCTTCTCATACAGCTCTTTCTCCGTGAGCTCGCTGGAGTTGTACTTTCCAATTATCCTTCCCGAGCTCATAATATAAGTCGTGTTTGAATGATAGATCGCTTCTTCGGCTTCATCCGTGATCATGATTATCGAAATACCTTCTGAGGCTAACTCTCTTATTATCTTGTATATACTGTCCTTTGCGGCAACGTCTATTCCCACTGTCGGGGAATCGAGAATCAATACCTTCGGATTTATTGCCAACCACTTTGCAATTACAACCCTCTGTTGATTGCCGCCGGAAAGCGTATTAACCGGAGAGTCGACCGAAGGAATCTTGATCGAGAGTTCGTCGACCCACCGCCTGACTTCAGTTCTTTCCTTGACTTTACTCAAGAGCCTGATTCTCGACAGTATTCTCTTTAGAACCGTTAACACAATGTTCTTGCTTACTGGCTGTTCCATAACGAGTCCGTGTTGCAATCGATCCTCAGGCACATACGCAATTCCAGCTCTCATAGCGTCCAAGGCGCTCCCAGGGTTCACTCTCTTCCCTTCTACGAAGATCTCTCCATCGTCGGGACGATTCATTCCGAAGAGTGAAAGGACGAACTCGGTTCTGCCTGAACCCATCAGTCCTGTGATACTTACTATTTCACCCTTGTGGACCTTCAAATCAATTTCCTTGTAATTATTTCTCCTTGAGAGCTTTCTGACTTCCAGAATAACTTCGTGACCAGAATACGGAGTCAGTTTGGAGTACTCGAACTCCTTGCCTGTCATGAGAAATGAGAGCCTCTGTCGTGTCAATTCGGAAGCATCGAAGGCACCAACTTTTTTCCCGTCTCGAAGAACGGTAACTCGTTGGGCTACCTCCATTATTTCATCGAGCTTATGGCTGACGAAGATCGTGGAGATTTCTCTGTTCTGCAGTTCATTTATGACCCTAATTAGCGACTGAACCTCTTTCTTGCTGAGAGAAGCAGTAGGTTCGTCCATTATTACAAGTCTCGCCTTGGCATTTATAGCCCTGCATATCGCTACAACTTGCCTTTCCGCTATAGATAGCTCGCTGACTTCGCGTCTGGGATCTAGTGAAACCCCAATTTTGTCCATCGTCTTCATTGACTCTTCTTCGGTCTCTTTCCATTTCATCAGACGACTTCCGGTTTCCACCCTCGAAGAAATAGCTATGTTCTCTGCAACGGTCAGATTTGGAAAGAGCGAAAGATCCTGATAGATAACCTGGATTCCCTCCCTCACACTGTTAGAAGACTTCTGGTGGCTTATCCTTCTTCCGTCGACATAGATCTCACCACCGGGATCGGGTGAGTGAATACCCGAGATTATCTTGATTAGGGTACTCTTTCCAGACCCGTTTTCGCCAACGAGACAGTGGATTTCCCCCTTTTCTATTTCAAAATCGACTGAATCGAGGGCCAATACTCCCCCGAACCTCTTCGAAATATTTCTCATCTCCAACAGTTTTTCGGCCATAATCAGATCACCAGAAAGAGAGGGGGCGTACCCCCTCTCGAAATCAGAACCCGTAAGAAAGGGCGTTTTCAGCAGTTATATCGACTTGCGCGTCGAATTTCACAATGTTTCCTTCCAGCGTGGCCTTCCCAAGATCGGGAATCTCGAATCCATCGACAACAGCCGGCACTATGCCTTCGGGGATTCCCGCCTCAGCAAGAGCGGCCTTGGCATCGAGCAATGTCTTTGCCAAATAGACCTGCGCGAATCCAGCGTCTCTTGGATCCCACAGGTAACCCCATTGCATCAGTCCTTGCTTGAGATACGGGTCAGCATGGCTTGGGATAACCGTTCCGACTATCTGTACCTTTCCCTTCATGTTTCTCGCGTTGAGCGCCTGGGACGCTCCGATCGGTCCCAGTGAACCAAATCCGACTATACCTTTCAGATTAGGATACGCATTTAGCAGCTCGAGTGTCTTTTGATAGGAAAGCTCAACACTCTCACCACATGGGATTCTCTCGGTTACCAGTTTCATATTTGGATACTTCTCCGCAACATAGGCAAGCCCAACGTCCGCCCAGAAGTTGTGGAGAGGAACTGTGAGTCCTCCGACGAAAACGGCAAACTCACCTTCTCCGCCCATTAGTTGAGCAAGTTTCTCGAAGTTAGCTTCTCCAAACTTGACGTTGTCTATCGTTTCTACGTCCCAGTCGCCACCCTTCTGCTCTGGTGACTCGTGTGTGATGATAATGATACCGTTCGCTCTTGCCTTTTCGAATACAGGTTCAAGAGCTTTCGCATCATTAGGTACTACACAGATGGCATCTACTCCCTTGGCAATAAGGTCTTCAACAATCTTCACCTGTTGAGCAGGATCCGCATCGGAAGGCCCTATCTGGTAGGCATTCACGCCGAGTTCATCTGCTGCATCTTTTACACCGACTTCCATTCTGTTGAACCAGGGGATTCCGCCGATCTTGACAACGACGGCAATCTCATAGTTCGCTGCTAAGACGGCAACTGTAAACAAGACACAGAACAGGAGCATCAGAAGCTTCTTGTTCATTCGCATCCCTCCTTCTATGTGACCGGTAGGCCGGCCCAAAGATCATAAGACAAAGCATCGTAATTCACATGATTACTTGTGATCAACATTTCAATTATATCGATTCACTCTGACAGATCCATACCCGAAGATTACTGGTTATTCGAACTTACGGCTGATGAAGACCCTGTAGCGATAAATACTCTCGTTTTCCGGATTATCTCATCCATTGTTTCGGGACAATTGTGGATGATCAACTTGATCTATCGCCTTCCCGCAGCTATATTGCCAGTCAAAAGTCTGTTTTTATTGACACTGTCTAAGCTAACATTACATAGTATTATTCGTCGGAAATCACTCCTAATCGTTTGAACTATGGGATATTTGTTCCTAATCGGATTTCTTCAAATGCAGATTATCTGGTAAGCTCTAGGTAATAGACTATGATATGAAGTTATCACTTTAGTGATCCGTTTTGCTCAATAGCGGTTTTAGAATGTACCTGTGGAGGAGACGATGAGGCAAGGAGTTCTTTCAATCGATCTGGGAACCATGGGAGTAAAACTTTCATTGGTCTCTCTTGAAGGTGAGATTCAGAAATCGGCATACACGGAGTACCCCATCATCTCAGAAAGCCCGGGACAGGCAGAACAAGATTCGGCGCTATGGTGGGAGGGGATCATAGATTGTGTAAAGAAGTTGACCGATAGTGACAACAATCTCCCTCATCTAATCAAAGCGATTTCTATTTGCGGCCAGATGCATACCCATGTCTATCTAGACTCCGAAGACAAGCCAATAGGCCCTTCAATCACCTGGCTAGATCAGAGAAGCAGCGAAATAATAGAAGAATGGCAAAGCGATGGCAGGGCCGCAAGGCTCTTCGATCTGACCTGGAACTTCCCCACAACAACTTACGCCGCTCCACAAATATGCTGGGTGAAAAAGCATAGGCCAGGTGTTTTTTCCCGTACGAAGTCGATATTGATTGCAAAGGATTACATAAAGTTTCTGCTCACAGGGAACAAGGTTACAGATCCCTCGGATGCCTCGGGAACGGCTGTATTCGACATAAGAACGAATCAATGGAGCAGGGAGGCTCTTGAACTAATTGATCTGGATGGAGATCTTCTTCCGGAGGTTATTCCTTCAGCGAGAATAATCGGTCATGTCACCGAGAAAGCGGCAAGAGAGACAGGCCTGATTCAAGGGACACCGGTGGTGAACGGAGGTTCGGACCACTCAGTTGCTGAATTGGGTTCGGGCCTTCTCGGTGAAGGAGAGGTTTCATGCATAGTCGGCACGGCCGGTGTCGTTGCCGCTTGCACATCCAAGCCGGTAATAGACCCAAAGAAAAGGATCATGTGTTGGAGCTATCCACTTGAAGGTTACTGGGATATTCTGGGGATAACTCAGACGGCCGCTTCCAGCTTAACCTGGTTTAGAAATACCTTCGACAAAGAGAGAAACAGCGAAGTCTTTGACGAATACTCCTCCCTGGCAAAAGGTGTTTCTCTGGGGTCGGAAGGCCTGGTTTTTCTACCTTATCTCATGGGTGAAAGAACCCCTCTGTGGGATTACAAAGCAAGGGGCGTCTTTTTTGGACTGACCATGAAACACTCTAAGGCACACATGGTCCGGGCAATTATGGAAGGGGTCTCATTCTCGATAAAGGACTGTATGAAAGTCGTTGAAGAGTTGGGAGTCAAGTTCGACAGCGTGAACGTTATGGGAGGGGGCAGCAAGAGTCCCATTTGGCGGAAGATACAATCAGATGTCTACGGAAAGAAAGTGAGAACGCTGGAGACTCAGGACACCGGTGCTATAGGCAACTTGATACTCGCCCTTCTTGCCACAAATGAAATTGGAGATCCCAGAGAAGCTGCCAGGTTGATCAGACATGTTGAGACTGTCATTCCCGACCCAATCAGAGCCAAGAAATATGAGAATCTATTTGGAATTTATAAAGAGATCTATGAAAATACACGTTCAATCATGGAGAAGTTGGAGGCGTATACATATGAATAGAGATGAGTTCGCAAGCCTGGTGCTGGATGCCTGTAAGAGAATGGAAGACAGGGACATGACGGTGGGAACATGGGGAAACATAAGCGTAAGAGTGGATGACGAAACCTTCCTCATAACCCCAAGTGGGATGAGCTACGGGAGTTTGAAGATCGATGATATTGTGATGGCAGACATGAAGGGCAATACTATTGACAACAAACGAAAGCCAAGCATAGAACACGCGCTGCACAGGATGATCTACAGTCACAGACCGGATGTTGGAGCGGTTATCCACACCCATCCCCAGTACTCAACGGCTTTCGCTATAGCAAGAAAGGATATACCTGCCGTGTCCGAAGAACTGGTACAGATAATTGGAGAGGGCGTGAAATGCGCGGAGTACGCATTACCCGGAACAGAAGAACTTGCGGCTAACGTAGTCTCTGCACTAGGATACAACAACGCCGCTTTGCTAGCCAATCATGGAGCAGTCTGTGTCGGAAGCAATTTGAGCGACGCCTTCAAAGTGGCAGAAGTACTCGAGAAATCTGCAAAGACAATAATCATGGCAACGATTATAGGAACTCCGAAAGTTATCTCTCATGACGAGTGCCTCAAGATGCAGGATTTTGTTAAGAATCACTATGGCCAGAAATAGTGGATCTCTTTCTTATACTGTAAATTCTTACACAAACACTGAGCCGGCGAAGTGCCGGCTCTTTTTCTTATCTGCCCGAATGACTTGATTAAGCTCTTCGCCGAAACCTCCGCAAGGATTCGGAAAATGATATGACAATATGGCATGATTGTTATTGAGAATAAACATATTTACAGGGGGTGATGTTCATGATTCTACTTGGAATCGATCTGCTTCAGAAAAATGATCTCAGCGGGTTGAAGAACAAGGCTATAGGACTGGTAACTAACTTCTCTTTCGTTGACTCAGATTTGAAGTGGGGAATTGACATACTGTTTGCAAATGGCCTGAACGTGAAGAAGATTTTCACACCGGAACATGGCCTGGGAGGAGCTGCAGACGGAGCGCATGTCAGTGATACCCTCCACCCCAAGTACGGGGTACCAATAGTCAGTCTATACGGAGACAGGCGCAAGCCTGTGAAGGCCGATCTTGAAGGCTTAGATATGCTGGTATATGACATACAGGATGTAGGATTAAGATTCTATACCTACATATACACTCTTGCCTATACAATGGAAGCCGCCGCAGATTACGGTCTTCAATACATGGTCCTCGACAGGCCAAACCCTCTTGGCAGAGGAGTCTTTGGAAGCAGAATTGAAAACGACCTCCAAACCTTTGTTGGTGGTTACGAACTCCCTCTTCAGTACGGCCTAACCACGGGCGAACTTGCTCAGTACTTCAAGAAACTCAAGAGACTCGATCTCGATCTGAGAATTGCCAGGCTTGAAGGGTGGTGTGGAGAGATGCACGACAACACGTCTCTTTTCTGGAACGTACCTTCGCCAAATGTGCCAACATACGAGTCTCTTCTAGGTTATACCGGAACCTGCTTCTTTGAAAGTACAAACGTATCGGAAGGACGGGGTACTTTCAAACCCTTCCTTGTGATAGGCGCTCCGTGGATAGACGGTGCCGACTTAACCGAATATCTTAGGAAGGAGTTTCCGGATCTCAGAGTAAGGAGCCGCGACTATATGCCGTTTTACAGAAAGTATGCCAATGCCAATTGCAGCGGCGTGGAGTTCTTCCCCAATACTGAAGACAACTATTTCGTGATTACTTTGAAGATGATGGATTATTTGCTAAAATATGAACAATTTGATATTTTGGATCGTTCGGACGATCTAATAGGCATTAAAGAAAGCGCACAGAAGATCAGAACACAGAGCCTTGATTACAAAGCGTGGAAGGAATCCGGAATGGAGTTCATCGAATTTGTCGAGGATTGTCTTCTTTATCCCGGTGCGTTGAAGTATAGAGACTGAAGGGGGTCGTCATGGCCGAAACACCAATTCCGCTGTATTACAAGCTTTATGTTGACTTGAAGGAATCCCTGAATTCGGGAAAATATCAGAAAGGAGACAAGCTTCCAACTGAGAAGGACCTATGCCAGAAGTACGGCATAAGCAGACTTACAGTTAGAAGGGCGATGGATGAGCTCAGAAGAGAGGGTTTCATTGAAAGATTGAAGGGGAAGGGAACCTTTGTTACTGGCTCCAAGAGGGAAGAACAGCTGGCAATACTTACAGGGTTCACAGATGAAGCAAGAAATCGAGGCGTTGAGACTCGTTCTGTGGTTCTCGAAAACAGACTCGTCAGGGTTCCTGCCGATGCCGTCGAGCTCTTCGACATTCCTGCCGATGCAATGGTTGTGCTATTGAAAAGAGTAAGGATTCTCGAGGGTGAACCCTACGCAATTGAAGAGGCATATCTGAACGTGGGGGCCGACATTAGGCTTCTAAACATTACACAGAGAGATATGGAAAGAGAATCCCTGTATGGAATCCTGAGAAAGGAGTTTGGAATCAACATCTCCTACGCCGAAGAAGAAATGGAGCTTACCAGACTCAAGAAAGAAGAGGCCCGTTTTCTTCGACAGGATCAAGACGAATGTGCAATAATGAGGAAGAGATTCACTTATACAAAAAGCGATATATGTATTGAATACGTAATTTCACTGTACAGAGCCGACAAGAGCAAGTTCAGAATCGTCAGAAGAATATGAAACGTGGAAACGGGGTTGGTAGTAGGAAAGAGCAAAGGATCAGTTGCAAGTTTCAAGTTGTGAGTTGTAAAAAAGGCCGGGGTTGGTGGTTGGAGGTTCGTAAGAGAAAAAGAAACTGGTTGACCGCTGAGCGGTTCTCCTTTCTCCGAAAAGATCCGCTGGTCGCTTGCTAAGAGACGCTGTACGCTGGAAAGAGCGAAGTAACTGGTTCGCCGTTAGACGAGGGAATCTGTTCTTCGTTCTTGGTCAAAATCGTGAAGCAAGAGCATTAAGATTCCGACCAGGAGCTTTGTCGGAATGACGGAATCTGGCCTTTAGGAATAACCACTTGCTGTCATCCCGAACTTGTTTCGGGATCTGGTTTTGATCCTCTCGGCGGGGGACGGAGGACCGTTGACGGACAACGTTGTCTTCACAGCGATAAGCGTCTTCCAGCCAGCATTTAGCGGCTCTTTCCCCGCGAAGCGGGCATTGTGACCTGGCGTGGTCTAAACCGTTTCTGATAACCCGCTGCTCCTAACCCGATTTTCATAACCCGTTCCTAGTAGTGGCTCTTTGCTCGACGAAGTCGGAACTGGCCTTTGCCAGAGGCAGAGACTGGCACCACGAAGTGGTACTGGCGAAGGCGAAGTCTTCACTTACGGCGATGATTCTCGCCTTCTAGTAGCGGATCTCTCGACAATGCTCTTTTTCATTGTCCTTCTGAACTAATGCTGCCTGCTAATCCGTCAAATATCACGAACATAAACTTAAGGTACGAAGCAGCGTGATAAGTAAATGACAAAAGCCTTAATACGGTGTTTTGCAGACATTACCCGAAGTATGATATAACTAAGTATTCGAAAGCCGAGTTATGTACTCCATTTTGATGAGATCTCGATTTAAGGTATTATTGTATAGATGTTTTTTCACTGTTGAAAGTGGGTTTTGCTTTCTTACAAGGGGAGGAAAGGATGAAGATAAGGGATCTGCGCTTCACCGAAAAGAAATGGGACTTCGTAAAACCTTTTCACATTGCAAACAACGTTTCCAGCTCCAAAGTTAATATTGAAGTTGAATTGATTCTATCGGACGGAACGATCGGACTTGGAGAGTCATCCTCGTCATTCAGAGTGAACGGGGAGAGCGGAGCTGCTATCTTTCAGCTCCAGAAGGAGATTCTTGAAATGATTAAAGATCTCGACGTCCGAGACTACAGGAGAGTTTTCGCAAAGCTCGATGCGTATTCTAGAACGGCTCCCAGTTTGAAGGCCGCCATTCAATTTGCCACCCTTCACGCCTTTTCCAGATTGATCTCTACGCCTGTCTATCAGATTCTTGGTGGGATGAAGGACTTCGTGGAGACAGACAAGACCGTAAGTATAGGCAGTCTGGAAGAGACGGTTCATGACGCTAAGGAGATCTTCGAAGCGGGCCACAAAGTTATCAAGATGAAGGTCGGCGAAGATGTCAAGAGCGACATTGCCAGGTTACTGGCAGTCAACGATGTGATCAAGGGTGTCAGGTATGTGATAGATGCAAACACAGGCTATACACCCAAAGATGCTTTGAGATTCATAGATGCGATGTACCGAAACGACGTGCCCGTGGGGATATTCGAACAACCGGTGCCTGCCGAAGATTTCGAAGGACTGAAAATAATCAGGCAGGGCTCTATGTATCCTGTTGGCGCAGATGAAAGCGCAAAGACGAAGTACGACGTTATGAGACTGATAAAGGAAGGCGCAGTCGATTACGTCAATATCAAACTCATGAAGTCTGGACTATCAGACGCTCTTGCGATTGTAGAGATGTGTAACAGCGCGGGTATAGGTCTTATGATAGGCTGCATGAGCGAGTCGGGAGCAGGGGTCTCTCAAAGCGTTCATTTCGCGGCTGGAACCGGCGCATTCACTTATCACGATTTGGATTCTCATTTACTGCTTAAGAATGTCGATCCTGTCGGGTTCAGACAGGAGAAAGATAGACAGTATCCAATTTTATACTGATTTTTGTCATCACCCTTTAACGTGGGAAAAGGAGGTGCAAGAATGAAGCGAAGCTTCATATTGATTTCTCTAATGGTACTTCTTGTTGCAGCGATGGGATTTGCTGCGACTCCAAAAGACACTCTTGTAATAGGCGCAAACACCGGCATTTTTATTACCATGGATCCGGCCGTTGCCTATGAGGTATTTCCAAACAAAATCGTCGCTGCCATCTATGCTCAATTAGTCAAACTAGAGGCAATTGACGGCGTCATCGTTCCAGTACCGGACATTGCCGAGAGCTGGGAGATTTCCGATGATGGACTTACCTACATCTTCAATATCAGGAAGGGAGTCAAATTCTCCAACGGTGATGCCCTTACAGCCGAGGATGTTCTCTTCTCTCTGAAGAGACCAGTAGTTCTCGAGTCTGTTTCTGCGTGGTTCTTGGTCGATATATTCGGCATAAACAAGGACAACGTGGATGAGAAGATAAAGCAGATCGACGATTACACTGTGTCGATAACCTTGAACGCTCCTTATGCAGAGAACATAACACTCGGAATTCTATCCAACATGTTCACAGGTATCGTCAACAAAGACGTAGTTCTTGAACACGAAGTCGAGGGAGACCTTGGTGGCGCATGGCTTACAGATCACTCCGCTGGTGCGGGTCCATACGTTCTCGTTCAGTGGGAAAGAAACAACGTTATCCTTCTTGAAGCCAACCCCAATTATTACGGCGAACAGCCCCCTCTGAAAAGAATAATGATAAGAGACATTCCAGAGGCATCAAACCAGAGACTTCTTCTCGAAAGAGGAGATATCGATGTGGCATGGGATCTCACGCCGCAGTTGCTGGAAGAAGCTAAGAGAAATCCCGACATCGTTGAAATCAAGGTTCCAGGACATTCAAACGAATATCTCTCAATGAATGCTACATGGGGACCCCTTGCGAACCCGAAGGTAAGAGAAGCCGTAAGGTTCTCGATCAATTACGAAGAGATCGTTGAGGACATTATGCTCAATAACGCTCTCCTAGTACAGGGTTTCATAAACAAGGGCTACTTCGGCTACGTGGAAGAGAACCCATTCTACCAGGATATCGAAAAAGCTAAGGCTCTTCTCGCTGAAGCAGGATACCCTGATGGATTCGAAGTCGAGCTTCTCACTAGCAATACCGACACGAGAAAGGCTGAAGCCGAGAAGATTCAGGCAGACCTTGCGCTTTCAGGAATTAAGGCCAATATAGTAATAATGCAGTCTTCTCAAATGTACGCCAAGTATCGTGCACAGGGTCATCAGATGATCATCGCCGGCTGGGGTAATGACTATCCCGATCCGGACAACCTTGCGATGGCTCATGCCAGCTACAGGGCAAATCAGCTAGCATGGAGAAATGCATGGTTCGACGATTACGCAGCGACACTTTGTGAATGGGGTCAGATAGAACCTAACCCATACAAACGAGAGCAGATTTATAAGGACCTTACGGAATACTGGTTCCACAATGGACCTTTTGCGATGCTTTACCAGACCGTAGAGTTCTGGGGAATTCGCAAAGAAGTCAAGAACTTCGATGAAGCCGCTTTCGGCTACGGAATGTTGTTCGACTTCACAAAGGTATCTAAGTAAAGTATCCCCCGCCCCGCTCGGCTGAGCGGGGCGTTGCTTTCTAAAAAATCAGCTATTGATACGGGGGTAATTCTATGAACTTCGGACAATTCTTACTCAGAAGATTATTCTTAATGATCATAGTTCTCTTCGGAGTCGCCTGTATTGTCTTCTTTATTGCAAATGTAATACCCGCCGACCCGGTCGGCGCAATTCTTGGAGGCAATGCACCTCCTGAGGCCGTTGATAGACTCAAGGCAAAGCTGGGCTACGATCAACCACTTATAATCAGATTCGGTAAATTTATCACCGGTGCGGTTCAGGGAGATTTCGGTGTTTCCTTGAAAACATCTAACCCCGTCATGGAAGATATTCAGAACTATTTCCCCGCCACGATGGAGCTTGCTCTCGTTGCGATCGTAATATCTATCATACTTGGGATTACGCTGGGTATACTATCTGCCGTTCACCGTAATAAAGCCATAGACCAGTTTTCGAGAGTTTTCTCAATACTGGGTGTCTCTATGCCTGTTTTCTGGATCGGACTTCTTCTTCTGCTTGTCTTCTATTTCAAGCTAGGCTGGCTTCCTGGAAGCGGGAGACTGGGTTTCTTCACCTATCCACCACCCAGAGTAACGGGAATGTATCTAATAGACTCGCTTATAGCGGGCCAATGGGACACTTTCAAAGAGGCTCTGTTGCACATTCTTCTTCCTGCATTCGTACTCGGCTATAATGCAACTGCATCCATAGCGAGGATTACAAGGGCCAGTATGCTCGATGTGCTGAGGCAGGACTTCATAAGGACGGCAAAATCAAAGGGTTTAAGGAAAAACATAGTCATATACCGCCATGCTCTTCGAAATTCCCTGATACCAACTGTCACTATAATTGGTTTGGTCTTTGGAAGCTTGCTCGAGGGAGCCGTTCTGACTGAAACGGTTTTCTCCTGGCCCGGTCTGGGCAGGTACATAACCACCGGAATGCTCTTCCTCGACTACCCGGCTGTAATGGGGGGGACTCTATATATTGCCCTTATCTACTCAATCGCGAACCTAATTGTAGATATTCTTTACGCTCTTCTCGATCCAAGGATGAGGATGTGATCTAGATGGCTAAGACAGTGAAAGTATCTAAACCATTCATGGATGATTTGAAGCACACAGTCTTTCTCTGGAGAAAGAGCCGCCTTACAATGGTCGGATCGGCATTGATCCTGATCTTCCTTCTCATGGCAGCTTTTGCGCCACTTATTGCTCCGTACGATCCCGTCCAGCAAAATTTGCAGGACAAGCTGCAGGCACCCAGTTGGCAGCATCTCTTTGGAACTGATCAGTTCGGAAGGGACATCTTCAGCAGAGTAGTTATTGGATCGAGAATCGCTCTCTGGATTATATTTCTGGTTTCGGTAATAAGTGGATCTATCGGTATAATAGTGGGTGTCACGGCAGGCTACTTTGGCGGGATTGTTGACGAAGTTCTGATGAGGATAACAGACATGTTTCTCGCCTTTCCAAGTCTAGTACTGGCGATGGCCTTCGCAGCGATGCTGGGGCCTAATTTGACGAATACCATAATAGCTATCTCAGTTGTCACATGGACAACCTATGCCAGGCTCTCAAGGGCCGAAGCTATAAAGGTAAAATCGCAGCCATATATTGAAGCAATCCGTGCGGCAGGCGGTGGAAACCTAAGAATAATGTTCCTTCACGTGCTGCCAATGTGTATCTCTCCCGTTCTGGTTCAGCTGACCCTAAGGATGGGAACGATAATCCTCACTGCAGCAAGTCTCGGTTTCCTCGGATTGGGAGTTCAGCCCCCGACACCGGAGTGGGGAGCCATGGTTTCCGATGGCAGGAATTACCTGATAGACCAGTGGTGGATATCTACCTTCCCGGGTATATTCATCGCATTCGTCGTTCTTGGATTCAACCTCCTCGGTGACGGAATAAGAGACATGCTCGATCCAAGGTTGAGGAGGTAGTCTTATGGAGATGAAAGGAAAACTACTAGACGTATCCAACCTGAAGGTATCTTTTTACACATACAGGGGAGTCGTTAAGGCACTCAACGGTGTCGACCTCTGGATGGATTCCGGAGAGAGACTGGGAGTCGTCGGCGAGACCGGTTGCGGGAAGTCAGTTACATCACTTGCAGTAATGCGGTTGATAGAACAACCTGGAGAGATTCAGGAAGGAAAAGTGATTTTCAACGGCACGAATCTTGTCGAACTCTCCGAAGAGAAGATGAATCGGGTAAGAGGCGTCGAAATGTCTATGATATTCCAGGAACCCCGTTCATCGCTGAATCCGGTAATGAAGGTAGGCTATCAGATAGGAGAGTCGATTGCAAAGTCCAAGAAGATCAAGATCAAACAGACCTACCCGGAGGTCAAAGAGATGCTCCGCCTTGTCGGCCTTGATCCCGAAAGAGTTATGAACAGTTATCCTCATGAGCTTAGTGGCGGAATGTCCCAAAGAGTGATGATAGGAATGGGCCTTGCAAGTCATCCAAAGCTGCTAATAGCAGACGAACCAACATCTGCGCTTGATGTTACCATCCAGGCTCAGATTCTTGAGTTGCTCGACGAACTGGCCAAAAAGATGGGCAACGCAGTCATGTTGATTACGCACGATATGGGTGTCGTTGCCGAGTTCTGTGACAAAGTCCTTGTAATGTACGCCGGAAACTCTGTCGAATATGCGTCTACAGCCAGACTGTTCGAAAAGCCGCTACATCCTTACACGGGTGGTCTACTCCAGGCGGTGCCGAGAGTGGGAAGAACAGATGAACTCAAGGCAATAAAGGGGACTGTTCCCGATCTGGTGAATCCTCCGTCCGGCTGCCGATTCCATCCGAGGTGTCCGCACGCGATGGATATCTGCAAAGTTGAAAGACCCCCATTTGTGGAGATCGAGCCCGATCATTACGTTGCCTGCTATCTATTCAAAGGAAAGAGCGAGGTGAGAGAAGATGGCTGAGACCTTGATCAAGATCAAGAACCTGAAGACTTACTTCCCGGTGAAGAAGTCGATCTTCTCGAAGAAGCGATTTGTCAGAGCTGTAGACGACGTAAATATGGACATTCCAACTGGGTCAACCTTTGCCGTGGTCGGAGAGTCGGGCTCGGGAAAGACGACTCTTGCCAGAACTGTTTTGAGGCTTATCGAGCCGACCTCAGGTGAGATAGAATTCGAGGGAAAGGACATACTTGGACTCAAGGGCAAGGACCTGCTCGAAGTGAGAAGAAATATGCAGATCGTCTTCCAGGACCCGTACAATTCGCTTCATCCCAGAAAACTGATTAAGAACATAATTGGGGAAGGGATGAAGATTCATTTCAAGATCACCGACATCGAAATAAGAGACAGGATAGCGGCCGTTTTGAAAGAAGTAGGGCTGATAGACGATCACATGTATAGATATGCACATGAGTTCTCTGGTGGGCAACGCCAGAGAATAGCATTTGCGAGAGCTATGGTTCTCAAACCGAAGTTCATCGTCCTTGACGAGCCGACCTCGGCGCTGGATGTCTCCGTTCAGGCAATGGTTCTCAAAATGATGAAGGAAATAAAGGTCCAAGAGAATCTTACGTATATGTTCATAACACACAATCTATCTCTTGTGGATTATATAGCCGACAGAGTGGCCGTTATGTATGTCGGTGAAGTAGTTGAGATGGGAGACAAGAGTACGATCTTCAAACATCCCTCTCACCCATACACTGATCTGTTAATGGCTTCCAACCCCGTCCCGGATCCGAAGTTCGTAAGGGAAAAGCGGCTACTGAAGGGTGAGATACCCAGTTCGATTGATCCGCCATCGGGCTGTAGATTCCATAACAGATGTCCATTTGCCGATGAACGGTGCGAGAGGGAAGCACCTGAATTGAGGGAGATAAAACCCGGTCATTTTGTAAGGTGCCACTATCCCCTCTGAGTTCTTAAGACTACTTACTGTGAGGCATGTCCCTAGAGGCATGCCTTTTTTAATACTTGCTATTCTGATACCTTGATCTTTGATTTCTGGACTATAAGTACCCCAAGAAGAATCGCGCCCATCGCCAGAATCATGAGAAAGTTGATCTTTTCATCCAAGAAGATGGCTCCCAATGAGACGGCAACTAGAGGATTGATATAGGCGTAAGTACCCGCCTTTGTTGCAGGCCACTTCTGAAGAAGATAAATGTAGCTGCTGTAGGCAACCAAGGACCCGAAAACAACGAGATAAGCGATTGCCAGAACCGAATTCATAGAGAACGTTACTCTTGAGAATTCACCGGTTATTGCAGAAACGAACATCAGCCCAACACCGCCTGCAAACATTTGAATCCCGATATTTGACACTATCGAACTGTTCCCCTTGAAGGTTTTTGAGAGTACCGTTCCAATAGACCAGAGGAAGCTCGCAGAGAGAAGCATCAGTATCCCGGCGATGTCGATAGAAATACCGTGTTCGGCCGGAATTAGAAGAAAGTAGACACCAAAGAACCCTAGAAGAAGGCCAAAAAGAGCCTTCAACGTCAAGCGTGTCGTTCTTATGAAAAAATGCTCCAGCACGCCGGCAAAGATAGGTATAGTTGCCATCATGAGAGAGGCGACACCAGAATCTACCCACTGTTCCGCGAAGACTACGAGTCCGTTCCCGCCAAGTAGCATAAACAAACCGATAAGCGACAATCTCGAGAACTCTCTCATGCTTGCCGGAAAGGCGTATCCCCTGATTCTCGAGAAAGCAATCATGATCAAACCAGCTATGAGGAACCTAACGCCAGCAAAGAACATCGGCGGCATTCCCTCAACACCGATCTTTATGGCCAGATAGGTCGATCCCCAGAAAAAACTGACGAGAGCATAAGCGAGGATCGCCATTCCATCTCCACTTTTCTTCAACACACGACCTCTATCTTCCAAATGGAAATTGGAGTAATGATCGAATTATCCAACAATATTCATTCAAAAACAATACGGTTTCGAAACTTTTCCGAAAAAAAGGACTGTAATGGGAAGCCCATCACGGGATGACAGTCTTTTGTTGCTTTGATTGCCTCGCGTGATTCTGGCAAGCATCTCCATCTATGGCGTGAAGAAGGCTAATAAAGGCCATCTGATCAGAACCAACTCATTTTGTCATCCTGAAGCGCTCCTGTTCAGGATCCGGACTTTATAAAGACCGTGGTCGGGGGTAGCGGGTCGGTGGTAGGAAAGAGCGAAGTGAAACCGGTTCGCCGTTGAGCGGTTCCCCGTTCTCCGAAAAGAACAGTTGCAAGTTGTGAGTTGCATGTGAGAATAGATTCGATCCAAACGGATGTAGGGGCGTGCGGCTGCACGCCCGCTGTCAACAACGATCAGTCTTCCCAAGGATGAGATCGTCCTCTTCAATAGTTTAACGAACCGAATTCTGGGCAGAATCATGTCTGAATAACGCAAAGAATGTCATCCCGAACTCTTTTCGGGATCTGGGCTTACGCAAGTGGTCAGAGGTAGCAGGTTGGGGGTTGGAAGAGCAAAAGATACTGGTTCACCGTTGAATGGTTGTCTGTTCTCCGAATAAACAACCTGTTCTTCGTTCAAGAGCAAGGATCTGTTCTTCGTTCTTGGTTGAAACCGTGAAGCAATAAAATCGAGATTCCGACCAGGAGCTTTGTCTGAATGACGGAATCTAGCCTTTTCGGAATAACGATATGTTGGTATCCCACGGAGCTTGCCCTGATTAGCCTGCCCCAATATAATCCTGTTTGGGGCTCCTGTTTGGTGCCTCTGTTTAGGGTCATCCCGAACTAGTTTCGGGATCTGGTTTTGCGATCTCGGCAGGGGACGGAGGACTGTTGACGGACAACATGGTTTAATAAGCGTTCAGCGGGTTCTCAGCTTTTCAGCGCGCAGCGGTTCTTATGCTTGCAACTTGGAACAGACAACTTGCAACTGCTCTTCGAAGGACCGGTTCATGATTGAGGGAAACGAATGAAGTCTACTGAAACAGCTGAACGGCTGCAGGTTCTTATTTCTCCAGCGGTTCCTCCCTGAAATCAAAGCCTTCTTCAATCAATTCAGTACAAGCATTCACAATACTTGAATCGAAGCAGGTACCCGATTTGCTATGTATCTCTTCAAGGGCTGCCTCTACTTTGTGGGCAGGTCTGTAGGGTCTATGAGAAGTCATGGCATCAACTACGTCGACGACGGCAATAATTCTGGCCTCAACGCATATTTCACTTCCCTTGAGTTTGCCAGGATAACCGGAACAGTCAAGCCTTTCGTGGTGCTGGCGAACAATTTCTGCTACCGGCCAGGGAAGTCGAGCATTCTTGAGAATGTTGTAACCGACGATGCTGTGCTCTTGAATCAAACTGTATTCCTCTTCATTCAAAGAGCCTGGCTTAGACAGGATTTCGGCTGGTATAGCTATTTTACCAATATCATGAAGCAGTCCGGCAATCTTAACAGCTTCAATTCTTGAGTCATCAAGGCCGATTTTCTCAGCTATTTTGGAGGACAGTCGGCTTACATTACGATGATGATGTCCGCTATAGGGGTCTCTGGCAGTCAGAATATCCGAAACCACGGTGATAATAGAGTAGAAGGCTTCAGTTATTCTTTCTGCTGATTCCTGCCTTTCCGTGACATCACGAGCTATTCCTTCAAGAGCGATAAGCTTTCCATCATCATCGAAAACTCGTACATTTTGCTGCTCTATCCAGATTATCTTTCCATCCTTCCGCATCCATCTCAATGTAAGGGGCTCACTTTGGTTCGATGAATGGCTGTCGTTCATTAAATTCAACAGCCTGGCTTCATCTTCGGGATGAACGATTTTGGAAATTAGATCGGGATCTTTGTAGAACTCGCAGGGAAAATACCCGGTAATGCGAGACGATGAAGGACTGACATAACTGAAGCCCTCTTTTTCATTCAGTTCGTACCTGTAAATGAGGTCTTTGGCATTTTCAGCCAGCAACCTGAACTTCTTCTCACTTTCGACCAAAGCCTTTTCTGCCCTTTCCTTGGCCAGCTTGATCTCCTTTTTCTCCATTGCCTCGACGACCGCGTATGGCAGTCTGGCCATATGTTCCTTTATTACATAATCTACCGCACCGGCCTTCATGCATTCGGCCGCCGTGTCTTCGTTCATGGAACCCGTAAGTATTATCACTGGAATCTCAGGCGCCTTTTCCAGAACGAGCTCGATCACTCTCATCCCATCGAAGGTCGGCATCATGTAGTCGGAGATTACAAGATCCGGACGGAACGCCTCCAGTTTCTCAACGAAATCTTGTTCAGTATCAACGACTGAAACCTCATCTCCGGGAATACCCTGGAGATTTTCCTTCTAGCCAGGTCTACGTCAGTGTGCAGATCCTCTGCGAAAAGGATCCTTATTCTCGCGTCCTTACTCATCCTTCGCCAAACCTTGATGGAAGCCTGTTAAGCACCAACCAGTAATCGTTCATCTGTCTCAAAGACTCAATGAAGTTTTCGAAATTCACGGGCTTCACTATATAACTGTTCGCCCCGAGTTTGTAGGATTCTTCGATATCCGTCTCTTGTGTAGAAGAGGTCAGAACTACTACCGGTATTAGACTCGTTCTCGGATCTTTCTTAATCTCTCGTAAGACCTCTATACCACTGACCTTAGGAAGTTTCAAATCCAGTAAGATCACTTTTGGAGAATTGCTGACACTACGGTCGCTGTACTTGCCAAGCGCAAATATGAAATCGAGAGCTTCCTCACCATCTTCGGCGACCACAATATTGTTAGCCAGTTTACTTTTTTTAAGTGCTCTAAGGGTAAGTTCTATGTCCTCGGGGTTGTCTTCTACCAGAAGTATCTCTACTACGCTATCGGTCATGCTTTCACCTCTCGGGTATAGAAAAATAGAAGGTCGCCCCGTGGTCTTCTTCCCCCTCGGCTCTGACGAAACCCCCATGTCTGTGAATGATTCTCTGAACAATCGAAAGTCCGACACCCGTTCCTTCAAAATCCTTTGAACTATGTAGCCTTTGAAAAACTTCGAAGAGTTTGCTTTCGTATTTCTGGTTGAACCCGACACCGTTGTCCTTTACATAATAAGTGTTTACTCCATTTTCTGAATAACCGGCGACCTCTATTGCTATAAGCTCTCTAGAGGCAGAAAATTTTAGCGCGTTTGAAAGCAGGTTAACCCAAACCTGCTTCATCATAACTGCGTCTCCGTAGGCCTCAGGCAGATTCTCTAGAGTGAATTTAACCTTATCGCGGAGTTCTACAGAGATGACTTCGTGAAAGATAGAATTCACCATGCTGGTCATGTCAATCTTTGATTTGACAAGTTCAGTTCTATTTAGCCTGGATAAAGCCAGCAAATCAATAATTAGCTGATCCATCTTCTTTATGTTGCGCTTTATTACTCCAAAGAGTCTCAGGCCTTCACTGTCGAGGATATCGGCATAGTCCTCCTCAATTATTCTGGAATAACCGTCTACTGCTCTTAGAGGAGCCCTCAAGTCGTGCGAAACTGAGAAGGCAAAGGCTTCTAATTCCTTGTTGACGGCCTCCAGCTGTGTGGTCCTTTCAGCTACCCTTGCTTCGAGTTCAACATTCATCCGTTCCACTTTTTCCTGGTAGGTTCGGATCTTTGTGATGTCGTGAAGAATCTGCAGCTTCGATATACTTCCGTCGTCATTGATAACAGGAATGCTTATCACTTCACAGATGCGGCCACTTTTTTCGAACCTGCATTCCCATCTTGCCGGTTGACTAGAAGAAGCACTGTCGATTCTGCACCAGGGACAAGGAGCTTTGAGTCCTTGAAAGAACTCAAAACACTTCTTATTCTCTATGAGACCATACTCCTTAATCAATGCGGGATTCGCGTAATCGATGTAATAGCTCTTGTTTATCATGTAAATGCCTTCGGGAATGTAGTTCAGAATTTTATGAAGCTTCTTTCTTTCTATCTCGAGCTTCCTCTCGGCATTTTTCTGATCGGTAATGTCCCTGGCAAAAACCGATATCCCTTCTCCTAACGGATAGATATTGATCTCGAGTGTTTTGGTCTTTCCCCCATGCTTATATTCAAAGACAGCAGATTCCGCTTTCCCTTTCAGAAGAACCCGCCGGTATGACGCCATCGCCTTCGCAGTAGTGGCATCTTCGGAGAAGACATCCGTTACATGCTTCCCTATCACATCCGCGGAACTGATTCCAGTAATTTCCTCACAGGCCTTGTTCCAGTATATGTATTTCAGATTTTTGTCGAGTGCATAGAGCATATCTGTTACGCTTCCTGTGACTTTCGCGAGAAGTTCCTTCACTTCAAATCGCTGCCTCTCTCGCAACTTTTCTTGCGTAACATCAAAAGCGTATATTCTTGCTCTTTCGGTATCTGGAATTGGACTGAGTGATAAAAAAAAGATGCTCTTTCCAATTGTCTTTTCGTAGTTCACAGGGAGAGGTTCTTTCGACTCCCACATATGCTGAGGGATCTCTTCGGGTAGAAATACACCCGGATCTTTCAATCCATTTGAGTTCAGAACATCTGTAGCTGCTGCATTCCTGTAGATTATGCTTCCGTTGATGTCAACATCGAGGATAGGGTTTACATTCTTATCGATCTCCGTGGAAAACCGTAAGTCGTTCTCTCGCGAATCAGATTCAGTCCTTTCGTGAATCATGAGAACCCCCTGATTGTTGGATGAAATTGTATGACTACTGCAAATGACAAAGGAATTATAGCATTTCGCATGTTGTCAACATCACTGAAAATGACTCATACATTGTTCATGTCTTGAGATGAAATCTGACTTTGAGAGATCTCTCTGCTACCGAAGTCGCACTAGAAATGTCGAAGCATTTTAACTAATCGGTCATGGAAATGAGCTCAAAGGATCTTTTGCAAAACACGAAGGAATCAATAGGGGGAAGTAACTTGCCAGTCACTTCTAGTAACCGGTCGCTGTCTTTGGCAGAGACCAGTTCCAACTTTGCTGAACAAACAGCTAAATGGAGAGTATGGAACGTAAGACTGGGCATCACTTCCCGACGAAGTGGGCATTGAGACTTGGCGTGGTCTAAACCGTTTCTGATAACCCGCTCCTCCTAACCGATTTTCATAACCCGTTCCTGGTCGTGGCTCTTTCACCGCGCAGCTGAACTGGCCAGGCGTAGCCTGACTGGCCTCGCTAAAGGTGAGACCGGCTACTCTTGTCTCTTGCGAAACAGCCTCACTTCCCCGGATGTTACTGCTGGCCAACTTCCTGAGAGGTTCTTTTTGAAGGATGGAGGACCTTTGCGCGACCTACATTTACTTGTTTCCCGACTAGGGCAGAATTATGGAGACTAATACTCGTTGGATCTCGAGATCAACCATTTACCAGCTACTTTTTGCACTTTCCAGACATAAGTCCTGTAATCAATGGGTCCAGATGTCCATGAGATAACTGCGTCAAATTCCACCGTTGCTTCGGTCGCTCCTTCTCCTAAATCAACTTCAACATCACTGTTTCTATTGAAGTAAATGACGTTCCTTCCTTCAAATCTGCTTGAATAGGCATCGACAATCTGCAAATAGGACTTCATCGCTGTGTTTATAAGAGCCGGGTTAGTGTATAACCCCGCAAGACCGACTGAATTCTCCGCTTCCCAGTATTTCTCAAAATCCTTGACGAGCCCACTGATTTTGATCACAGGATCAATGATGAAACACCCGGAAAGAAGCATAAGCAGAACGGCTATTAAAGAAATGTACAGAATGACACGTTTCATTATCTCGCCCCCATTTTAGTCGCAGATCCCTTGCAAATATGGAAGACATGATCGTTCCTTCAAAATCCATAATATACCAAGTATTCTAGCATCGATCACGCTGAAAACTGTTTGGATGGAATACCTCTCAATGAAGGACGAATTTGTCTCAGCAGAATAATTAGCTGGCGCGATAGCTACACCTGTCCAGTTGGTCAATTATTATATAGCTTCATCATCCAAATTCGTCAGGTAATTGCGCTAAACTGATGTAAGATGGAGTTGGAGGTGGGATTGTGAAAAAGAGATTGCTATTGCTTGTGGCTGTTATTTTCGTAATTGGCTTGACATTTGGAGCGGGTGACAGAAAAACCCTTGTTGTAGATATAAATGGCGGGCAGTACAAAAGCATACAATCGGCAATTGACGATGCTAGATCAGGGGACACTGTGGAAGTACTTCCAGGAACTTATAGAGAGAGCCTGACAATAAGCAAGGATATTTTTCTTAAGGGAGCTTCTAGAGATGAGGTCATAATCATTCCCGAAGAAGATGACCTGGCAATCTTCGTAAGGGGCGCCGCCGAGTTCTCGATCGAGAGTATTACGATCATGACTTCAAGCTCGGCTATAAACGTTTCGAGGTCCTCAGGACAGATTGTTGATACTTTCGTTGCAGGCGGGCGTTTCGGAATTTCGTTCAGCGGTACCGGAATGACCCTTAAGATAATTGATTCGTATGTAACATGCTTTCAAGGATTGGGAAATGAAGATCCACTAGAAACGAGGCTGGCAGGAATATACGCGTACGGTAATGCAACTTTGATTGCCGAGAATTCTGTGTTTGAAAGAAACGGTGTTGGAATAAGTCTTACCAACGATCTCAAATACAGAATAGAGAACTGTACATTCAAGCAAAACAGCATAGGAGTGTCGCTGGGAGGCGACGCGACGGGTTCTCTAATAGGAAACATCATAACTGAAAATGTAGAGAATGGAATACTCATAAACTCTTCATCCACTACAACGGTAAAGAACAACCTCTTCTACGGCAATGTCTGGCATGGACTGGATCTTTACCTCAACCGCTGTACCGAGTGTGAATGTGGCGGTGACGAGTTCACTGGAACAGTTGTTGGATCTGGCAACATATTCGAATCTGAGGATGAGATTTGTCCGCTCGATTTCTGGGACGACAGCTTCTACAGCTTTGACAAGAATCTGGGAAAAGAGTAGGCCAATTATTCACATATGGAAGCCTTTGATATTCTTGCTATCTGACGAGTAGCGATGATCGTCAAGTTCTTTTTTGAGTAACTCCCTTTCTGTTCTCCAACTATTTCAGGGCTTGAAAGTTAGTAGTGATTCAGTTCTCAGTGACTACTTTGCCTTCTATAATTACTGTTCTGAAGACAACTGCCTGTAGATCCGCGAAACTTGAAATGCAGTTTGCCTTCTTCCTCAATTCACACTCTGCAAAAAAGACAATGGTATACTAATGTTGGTGATAGCAGAATGCGGAAAACCAACTGGGACAACATAAATAAAATAGTGGCGATCGCGCTGAGTATAGGCTTGGTGATTGCATTAGTCATAATGGTATTCGCTTTTATAAATCTTACAAAAGCAAATGCTTCTTCAAAGGCCTTCAGGGATACCCTCACTGAGTCATATGGCATTGAATCCAATCAATGAGAAAGGAATCCACATCCCTCCAATCACTTGACAAGGGCCAAATACTGGACCAACGCAGCTGAAACAGGCAGATCTCTGGATGTCGTCCTGTCATCCAAGTTCTGTTTTTTTGCACTATAGATGTAGCAAATTGATTGCTGGCCACTACAATGCAGAACAAAGAGTCATCCACAACTGACAAGAAAGAGCATTTCTCCCATAATCTCGACTCAGATAATCGGAAGCATTCTCGGTGATTCTTGGTGAGATGTTAGGGATTCGAGATAGAAAAAGAAGTTGCTCTTCGTCGGAAAAGAGAAGAGCTTTACTGGCTGGAACTTCAAGATCCATAAGCTAGTAGTGCAGACTTTGGGCAACTCCCTTCATAGACCAGCGAAAGATGGATCTTCGAATCTTCTCACTCCAAACCGAGTGCCCTCTACCTTCCCGAGATTTTTTTGAATGACTTACAGGGGTCCGATCTTGGACGGCCAACTTATGACGTTTAGCAAAAAGTCATCGGCCTTCACCAGAGGCAAAGGCCGATTAAATGCTCTTACTAAGGCTCCCTAACAGGCATCACAATCTTTGTCAGGTACTGGTCCTCAGGAAACTCCGGCCCGTTGTAATAGTATTCATAAACGGTCCCAGTAGGAACATATCCGCTCTTGCTAATCCACTCGGCCATTTCACTGTACACCGTCTCCATCTGACTGTATGGACCCATGTAGACAGAAAAGACGCTTAACCCCTCGGGAATGGAGCTCTGAATGATGTCGCCTTTTCCGGGCAGGTCGGATGAAACCGGGAAGCCTATCTCAACATCAAGATTCTGCATGTCCATGTTGTGATAAGCAACAAATGGGATATCTGCAGGAGATTCCCCCAACTCGCCCAAATAGGCGGCAATCTCTCCATAACACTTTCCAATAAGAGAAGGTAGATTCTGAACGCTCGTTTTTGTGCGGACAACCAGAGTGGAACTTGCACAGCGCTTCAATAATGCGATAGGTGTTAGCCTCGGCATAATTACCCCCTTTAATTCTTCTAGTGACTTGTGTCCCGTCAATAGTATTTCCAGGTAGATCGGATCAACTGAATCAAACGAGACCAAACCAATAATAATACATTTTCCTGAAATACCGATGCTTCATTAGAAATCCAGGGCATATGACATGTCCTGAATCAAATACTACCGTCCCCAGGATAGCGCTGTCATTACTCTATTGCAGAAAGCCATGTATAATCCGAGCCAACGGGATAACCGTTCATCAATGCAGACACGGCGCCGGACATATTCTCGCCAGATTAAAGCGTGATGTTGGGCAAGAGCAGTACGAAAGACTGTTATGACATCTTCTAATTGATTGTATGGAAGTAGCTGCAATTGTCATTCACTGACGAGAGTGTAGACTGCAGAACGTGGAGCACCATAAGTAATCAACACCACTACTGGGATAGGGCAGTCGGCATCGGCCGTTTCTTATAAAGCTGATGCTCACTACTCCAATTTTGATTTGACCCGTACGCGAATAGAAATTCATCAATAGTAGTAATGTCAGACGAATAGAGATCGATCATCCTAGTTCCTCTTTCAGAGGCGCTTCCAATCATTCACTATTGCCTGTACGCCTTTGTTTGTAGTCGTTTCTGAACATTTCTAGAGACTCTTTCCGCGCTTTGGAGAAATCAATCGTTTCTGGTAGTTTGATAACAAAGGAGAGTCACAAGGAGGTTGAACTAATCAGGCATGGGTATCGTTAGAAATCTATACATCTCTTTCAGAGTCAGGTCTAACCGTTTTTTCAGCCGCACAAACAGAAACAAGACTTCTCCCGACTCTAATGCGATCAAAGCAATGCGGCTTTGCCGGGCGATGAAGTAAGCATATGTTCGACAAGAGAGTTATCTTTCTCCCTGTAGATGAGCGATTCTGCACGAGAGATTATTTCCTGTTGCTGGCTCGTGCCGCAAATATTGACGTCGTTACTCCGCCGAAAGTTTATCTGGGGGCAAAGAAAACGCCCCCAGACCTTCGCCGTCTATCTAAATGGCTTGAGGAGACTGTACTGCCGGGCGATTACCTGGTTATTTCTGTCGACATGCTCGTGCACGGCGGACTTATACCCTCGAGAATAAGCCTGGACACTCTGGATACCCTCATTGAAAGGCTCGGCCTGCTGGAGGAGCTGAAAAAATCGGACGTGAAGATCTACGCAACCACGACTATCACAAGAACGCCGTTCTACAACTCGTCCGAAGAGGAACCGGATTACTGGCAATACTTCGGGCTGGACATGTATGATCTCTCCAGACTTCTTGCCAGGAGCTTTAGAGGTGAGATGGTTCACCGCTCCATGATAGAAAAGATCGGCAAGATTCCCTCTCACTTCGTAACGGACTATCTTGTGAGACGAATAAGAAACAGAAAGCTTGTCTCTTCAGTAATAGAACTGGTAGACAAAGGCGTGATTGACTTTCTGAATCTAGTTCTCGACGATAACAGCAAGGAAAGCATATCCCTTGCCGAAAGTGAGATTCATCGGGCCATGGTAGACTCCCTCAAAATAGGATCGAGGGTCTCAATTCATGCAGGCGCAGATGAAGCGACACTTAGCCTACTGGCTAGAGTGCTTTCTGAATCGGTGGGAGAGATCCCGACCTTTGAGGTTCATTACGCCTCTCCGGAGCACAAAGATTTCATTCCACCCTACGAAGGCTCTCCACTCTACCAGGGCATTCAAAACCATATAGAGGCGGCCGGAGGAAAGGTGGTCGACAGCGCAGGAGAGATTCTGCTTCTGGCAAACAACCCGGAAGTCGGTCTCGACAGCGCTCAACAGCTCTCCGCTCCCACCGACTTGAGTGCGTATGATAGGTTCTTTCGCGAGATCGAAGCGGCAGATTCGATCATAAAGGGTATAGCCGATGTGAAGTACACCAACGGCGCAGACAACTATTTGGTCGAAGAGTTGCTTAAGAGAAGCGAACTGAACTGGCTGGAAACGAATTACTCGGCCTGGAACACAGCAGGAAACACTCTTGGAACAGTATGCGCCCATTCTATAGTCCAGCTCCTGGGAAGTAAGGGGCTGCTGAAGGTAGATCAGTCAAGGATCAAGGAATTGCAGGCTATCTTCTTCCTTGAGCACTGGGCATTTCAGTCGAATATACGCAAGAGGCTGCTGGTCGAAGCAGAAAAAAGAGGGTCAAAGCCGTGGACAGTCATTCCCGTCGAATCATGGGCCGAGGGATTTGTAAGGAGTGAACTGACTCCCTATATTCCTCCTGTTCGAGATGCGCTGGAAATGGAATTCGAGATCGAGCGACTGTTCTTTCCCTGGCACAGATCCTTCGAACTCGGTCTTTCGATTTTGCAGAAAGACGATCCCAGAGGTGACTGAATTGCGTTCAGAACTGCTTAAGAAGATAGAGAAGAGAATAATCGTTTCGTGCCAGGCTTTAGAGGACGAACCTCTACACGGCCGTGGAATTATGGTGCTTATGGCGAAGGCTGCCATAATGGGAGGAGCCGCTGCGATAAGGGCAAACGGGGCACAAGACATTGAGGATATTAAGTCCACATTCGACATACCCTTGATCGGACTTAACAAACGAGACATTGAGGGATATCCGGTTTACATAACTCCAACTTCGGAAGACGCCCTTTCTATTTTGAGAGCGGGAGCCGATGTTGTCGCCATAGACTGCACACTTAGGAGGAGACCGGAACCTCTCGATTCGATGTTTGCCGTAATAAGAGAGAAGTTCCCAGAAAGGCTCATAATGGCCGATATCTCCAGCATCGGGGATGCGAGGGAAGTATCCCGTCTCAAGCCCGATTTTCTCGCTACCACGCTTTCTGGCTACACAGATGAGACACTAGAGAGACCGCAACCGGATATCCGACTGGTAGAGGAGCTGGCCGAAGAGTTCGACATTTACGTGATTGCGGAGGGCAATTACTGGCAGCCGGAACAGGTTGTGAAGGCCCTTGAGGCCGGGGCCTTTTCGGTTACTGTGGGAAGTGTCATCACGAGACCTCAGTTGATAACAAAGAGATTCACGAGTTATATTGAGGAGTGGAATAAAGAAGGCTTCAAATCCCGGGATTAGATCGGTCCATTTGGGTTGCTGAATGGTAGTAATTGCGGACCTGATTCAAATGCAATAGTTGTGGATTTTGAATCCTCTCTGCAGATGTCTATAATGAAAAAGCCATAGATTCTCAAGAAAGAGTTTATTGAGGTAACAAGACCAACAAGGAGGTAAGATTTTGAAGCGTCTGTTTGCATTTCTTTTGTTTGTACTCCTGACTCTGACGGTTACGATGGGTTTGAGTGAAGAAGAGAAGAGACTCGAAATCCAGGAAAGAGTCGAAAAGGCGGCCAGGCTGATCGAAGAGAATGGGCCAGAGATATTCTCGCTTTTCTACGATAGAGACGGCGAGTTCTTCATTGGTGAGGAGTACATCTTCATCTACGACGATAGCGGAACCAATCTAGTCAACGCGGGAAATCCAACCGTCTTTGAGGGTAGAAACCTGATATCTCTCAAAGACAAGAACGGACTCTACATGATTGTCAGGATCTTCGAAGTCGCCCTAAATCAGGGAGGAGGCTGGCTGGATTTTTACTGGCCCTTGCCGGACGGAGGTCCCGCGACATTCAAGAGCGCCTACGTTATGTCCGCTACTCACGGAGAGTTGACATATGTGCTTGGAATGGGATATTACAAACAGGAGCAATGAGTTATTTGGTTCTGAATGAATAGCAGAATACTCTAGTACCTGCAAAGGCAAATCAGGTCTCGATATGCTTCAAGAAGACCTACGGTTTGCTTATAGCGTAATTCTGAAGCGAGGTGTATGAATGCTTGCTCTCGGAATAGATATTGGCGGAACGATGATCAAGACGGCGATTGTGGATTCAAATGGCACACTCTCCGAGAAGAGATTATTTCCAACCTCCATAGATCTAAAAGAC
This sequence comes from Mesotoga sp. BH458_6_3_2_1, assembly GCF_003664995.1. Lineage (NCBI taxonomy): Bacteria > Thermotogati > Thermotogota > Thermotogae > Kosmotogales > Kosmotogaceae > Mesotoga > Mesotoga sp. BH458_6_3_2_1. The sequence goes on from NZ_JFHL01000023.1 coordinate 32,421, forward strand.
CAGCTCTTGGAGATCGTTAGGGAAGAGCTAGCCGCGCACAAAGTGGAAGCTATAGGCATCGGTACGGCAGGAAGAATCGATCCTGTCACTGGAAATGTGAATCTGGCTACGAGCAATCTCGCCAACTGGACCGGAGTACCTGTAAAGACTCTCATCCAGGAGAATACAGGCGTTGTTACAGCCGTTCTGAACGATTCAAGTGCGGCTGCATTCGGCGAATGGTTCTGCAACTATCGTCGGGCGGAAACCCTGGTCATGATAACGGTGGGGAGTGGCCTTGGCGGAGGAATCGTGATAAACGGCTCTCCTCTTCTCGGAAAGCGCGGAGAGGCAGCGGAATTCGGTCACATCATCATACACCGTGGTGGAAAACCTTGCAACTGCGGTAAGGAGGGGTGCGCCGAGCAATATATATCTATGCGCCTTATTCATAGCCTTGTGGCAGCGGCAGCAGGCCAAGAGATGGACAGAGCCACTCTCATCGAACAGTATCTAAGCGGCAATCCAGTTGTTGAAGAAGCAGTAAGTACCGTAACAGGAGATCTTGCGATAGTAGTCGACTCGGTCTTCCTGAGTTTAGACCCCGACCTAGTAGTTGTGGGAGGCGGCGTGTGTGAGCTTGGGAAGAGATTCCTGAACAGCCTGAGAGAGGAACTTTCAGTGCTATCAAGATCGTCGCTGTATACCGAAGAAGATGTGGTTCTTTCTCTTTCTGGAAACGATGCAGGAATAATAGGTGCAGCTGTCTATGCAATGGCCGGAGAAGCATCCGGACACGAATGACTGGCTTCGATAGGAAGAGCGGCTCTTAATATCACGCTGGACGCTGAGAAGTGCGAAGAACAGAAGTGATGCCGACTTCGTCGGGAAGTGATGCGCCGAAAGATCACCGGCGGAAGTGATGCCCGGAAAGAGGTCCGGGGAAGTGATGCTGCTTCGGAGGAAGCTCTCTTGAAGTTGGTCTGTTGGCGCAGGCCAGTCAAAAGGCGAGAATCTCGCCCGAGGAGTTTTGCTGGGGAGCAAGACCAGATCAAAGGGGAGCATTGCCGAACCGCTATTTCACTCTTGCCAGACCTTAGAGGCGACAACTCCAGACCCGTCTCTTCTGTACGGGATCTGACTTCTCTCATTGACCTTGGTAGTCTCGAATATGGTTTTTCTCGAAGCGAAGCTTCGTCTCAAACTCAAAGCATCTTCTCGCTCTTCAATTAGCCTTCTCGGAGGACGGTGAACCGTTGACCGATGACCTTTCTTCCTGTTGCCTTACTCTTCCAAGCTATCAGCGTCTCCTGGCAAGCGACCCGTGCGCGGGTCCTTGGACGGTGAACCGTTGACGGTTGACCTTGTTCTTCAAAGCGAAGCTTCGTCTCCTTCTCGGAGGACGGTGGACCGCTGACGGACAACGTGGTTTCGTAAGCGTTCAGCGGGTTTTTGCTCTTAAGCGCGCAGCGGTTTCTAATGCGAGATCCCGTGCAGGAACATCACGGGATGACAAAGTGAGTGGATTTAGGTGCGGGCTCTACGGGATGACCGAAGAGGCGCCCATCAGGTCAGGCTTACGGGATAACAGTCCTTCAAGTCATCCTGAAATGCTCCTGTTCAGGATCTGGGATTTTCTAAGAACCGTGGTCGGGGGTAGCGGGTCGGTGGTAGGAAAGAGCAAAGGATCAGTTCCAAGTTGTGAGTTGCATGTGAGAATAGATTCG
>NZ_JFHL01000023.1:34156-34641 GCF_003664995.1 Mesotoga sp. BH458_6_3_2_1
GGGCAGAATCATGTATGAATAACGCAAAGAGTGTCATCCCAAACTCTTTTCGGGATCTGGGCTTACGCAAGTGGTCAGAGGTAGCAGGTTGGGTGTTGGAAAGAGCGAAGTCAAACCGGTTGGCCGTTGAGCGGTTCCCCGTTCTCCGAAAAGAACAGTTCCAAGTTGTGAGTTGCATGTGAGAATAGATTCGATCCAAACGGATGTAGGGGCGTGCGGCTGCACGCCCGCTGTAAACAACGATCAGTCTTCCCAAGGATGAGATCGTCCTCTTCAATAGTTTAACGAATCGAATTCTGGGCAGAATCATGTATGAATAACGCAAAGAGTGTCATCCCAAACTCTTTTCGGGATCTGGGCTTACGCAAGTGGTCAGAGGTAGCAGGTTGGGTGTTGGAAAGAGCGAAGTCAAACCGGTTGGCCGTTGAGCGGTTCCCCGTTCTCCGAAAAGAACAGTTCCAAGTTGTGAGTTGCATGTGAGAATA
>NZ_JFHL01000024.1 GCF_003664995.1 Mesotoga sp. BH458_6_3_2_1
TTTCGGGATCTGGTTTTGATCCTCTCGGCGGGGGACGGTGGACCGTTGACCGATGACCTTGTTCTTCAAAGCGAAGCTTCGTCTCAAACTCAAAGCATCTTCTCGCTCTTCAATACGGTCTTCTCGGTTATGTTGTCCCCTGAATGGGCAGAGCACTATAATAGGTTATTCGAACATAAGCGAGGTGCAGAGGTGAAGAAGGGATGCAAGCTGATCTATCAGTTCAAGATAATTCTTCTAGACATCACACCGTTAATCTGGAGAAGAATACAGGTTCCGGATATCTACACCTTCTGGGATCTTCACGTCGCTATTCAGGATGCCATGGGCTGGTCTGACTATCATCTCCACGAATTCCAGGTCGTTGATCCGAAGAGTGACGAGCTCGTTTATATAGGGCTTCCGATTGAAGACACCTTCAAGGAAGTTCACGATTCCAGAGAACTGCGCATTTCCGATTATCTTTCAATCAATAATCGGAAGGCCTCTTACCTCTATGACTTCGGCGACAACTGGATCCACGATATTCTTCTCGAAGATGTTCTCGGTAGAGACTTGAGTGTCAAGTATCCAAGGTGTATCGCCGGTGAACGAGCCTGTCCGCCTGAAGATGTAGGAGGAACAATGGGTTATCGGGATCTTGTTGAGGCAATGAAAAATAAGAACCGCCCCGATCGAGAAGATCTGATCGACTGGCTGGGAAAAGAATACGATCCCGAATCCTTCGATCGTATGCAGATACACTTCGATGATCCTGACGAGCGGCTGAAGAACACATATTGAAGAAAGCAGAATAGGACGTAAGACTAGGCCATAGCTGACGTTCCAACACAGATTGCTTATAACAACAGTCTCCGAAAGGCCCTTTTATCGACAAAGAGACATGAAACGGAACAGCTCTAAAACAGCTCTGCTGAGATCTTGTCGGGTCGCGAAAACCCCTCTCCAGAACCAGGCGACCTAACTTGAAACATCGAAACTGAACAGACTCATAGGGCATTCAGTTCTCTAAACGGCATATGAAAAGAGCATCTTGGAAGAGCTTCTATTCGGAGTTCTCAAAGAAGGACTCTACACAGTCTTCCAGAGTGAAGCGGCTACAACATATCTATTCGGACCGAAGGATTTTATAGACTACCGGATCTTTCTTCCTGGAGATTCTTCTTTCCAATTCCTACTTAGTAACTGATGCGAACGTCTTCATCTAGCATCCAAAGCATGCTGCCTCTCGTTATCCAGGCTTCAGGAGTTACGCGAGATAATCTTCTTCGAACTCCTCGATCGTCTTGTATTCCTTGACCTCGATGTTGTTCTCGTCATACAGTGACCTGTACTCTTCCATCGCTTCGTCAAACACCCTGGCCGACCGCTGCAAATCGTTGATATCGAAGTGTTTCATAAGATCGATAGATGCGCCTTCGTACTCCTCTCTCATCTCATCATAGAATCGCTGGCAACTCGCGGCAGTCATGAAAGAAATGTACTTGTTATTGGTCTTTGCAGCAAGCTTCATCTTGTTTCTCCAGTCAGAATAAATCTCCTCATATGTACCGATCAAAGCCTGCGAGTCAAGTCTCTTCTTATTCTTCAATCTGTGCTTTATCTCTTCGATTTTCTCTTTTGTGCAACGCATCAGTGAAGTCGCGTTCTTCTTGATCGAGCTAAGCGTGTCGGCCTCTATCAGTAATCGGTAATGGTCTAGAAAGCCAATCGGCAATTCCCGCATCTTTTCGATCTCTTCAGGTATGTGTCTGGACCCAAGACTCACATATGATTTATTGATTAGATACATGATCATTTCGATAGAGTTGATCAATTCGGCCGATTCATATTTGGCCACGCAGTACTCTTCACTAATTACCAAATCTGCAAGAGACTTCTGCGCCTGCTCGAAATGGGTCAGGATATTACTGAGATCACGCTCATTCAAGGGGCTATTCAGACGTTTCGCGGCTTCCCCACGAAGCTCCACAAACCTCTGGAGATACCTGTCGTCAAGATAGTAGACAATCTTCAGATCCATCAACCTGGAGATGTATGGTGTCGAGCACTTAGCCATGTCTTCAACCTGCTGCCAAGTAGTGCAGTAGATATCATGAGCAACATCTCCCAATATGAAGCATGAACTTATTCCGTATCCTTTAGAATCGTTTATCACCGTGAAGAGATCCAAATCAGACTTGTCGTGTATGTCTCCAGAGGAAAATGAGCCGTAGATGCCGATCAATGCGACCGAGTCTGGACAGACGCGCTTCGATTTCTCGATCACAGCTTTGACAATCCTTTCGTTTCTAATCAGTAGAGCCTCTTTTGTCTTCTCATCCATAATATTCTCTCCATTTTGCATATTTACTTCTTTCACCATAGCTTGCTGAAAACACTCACTGCTCGGTACCCGCAAGTGGGTTTCACAGAATGATTGTATCAAGCGAATCGAAATTCACAAGAAGACAAGAACACTCCGCTAAGGACGAATGAGGGTAATCCTCTATGAGATCACTCGATCCATCTGAGCAGTCATCAGAGGTTTCCCCCGATAAGCACAACTTCGTGATGTTACACTTGGAGTGAAGCATAGGATGCAAAGCTGGAACATATGGGAGGTGTGCCTTGCTGGGAGCAATTGTTGGCGATATCGTCGGCTCGAGATTCGAGTTCAACAACCACCGAAGCAAAGCCTTTGATCTATTCACGGATGACTGCTTTGCTACAGACGACAGTATAATGAGCCTTGCCGTCGCCAAAGCGATTATGAAGACTGAAAGTACCATCGACAAATCTCAGGGAGACTACAGACTGAGCAGTAGCTATAACCGTCTGCTGGGAGAGTTTGCAGTAAAATACATGCAGCAGATCGGTCGAAATTATCCAAACTGCGGTTATGGAGGAATGTTTGGAAGTTGGGTATTCAGCGCCAAGCCGGAGCCGTACAATAGCTTCGGCAACGGAGCGGCTATGCGCATCGGCCCTGCGGGATTCACTGCGCGAACTGAATCGGAAGCGATAAGCCTCTCAAAAACGATAACCTCTGTCACTCACGACCATCCGGAAGGCATAAAGGGGGCTGAGGCAACCACAATTGCCGTTTTCCTTGCGTGTCAAGGCTTCTCAAAGGGTGATATTCGCGTCAGGATCTCAAGAGATTACTACTCAATGGATTTCACAATCGACGAAATTCACTCATCATACGCCTTCAATGAAACCTGTCAGGAAACGGTGCCACAGGCCATACAGTGCTTCCTCGAATCAGATTCATTCGAAGACGCCATCCGTACTGCAGTTTCGCTTGGCGGAGACAGCGACACAATCGCGGCAATAACCGGAGCGATAGCCGAGGCTTACTATGGCATTCCGGACGACATAAGAAACAAGGCACTGTCCTATCTAGACGGAGAACTCCTTGCGATCTTCTTTGAATGGGAAGACTTCCTGAAATCATAAAAATTATCGATAGCCAGATTTCGAATTGACCGTGGTTGCGGGTTGCAGGTTGGGGGTAGGAAAGAGCAAAGGATCAGTTGCAAGTTCCAAGTTGTGAGTTGTAAAAAAGGCCAGGGTCGGAGGTTGGTGGTTGGAGGTTCGTAAGAGCAAAAGAAACTGGTTGGCCGTTGAGCGGTTCTCCTTTCTCCGAATAAAAAAACATGTTCTTCGTTCTTGGTAAAAGTGAAAAACGAATCGAGATTCTGAATCAAGTTCAGAATGACGGGTTCTTTCGCTCAGCGGAAAGCGGCTCTTACATTCGAGATCCCGATCAGTTGCATACCGGGATGACCCTTAAAGGAGCATTTAAGCTGTTGTTGTTGATTTTTGCCTTATTCGGGGGACGGGGAACCGTTGACGGACAACGTAGTCTTCGGCTTCAACGGTTTCTTTAAAGAGGCTCTTCTGCCCGCGAAACAGGCCTTGCGTCTTTGAGAGGGCTTCCTCTTCGGGCGAACCGCCGTTCGCCCCTACAGAATCACCTAAGATTGTCATCCCGTAGAGCCTGCCCTGAAGTGCTCCTGTTAAGGGTTCCTATACGGGATCTGGGCTTTTGAGAAACCGGGGTCGGGGGTTACAGGTAGGGGGTTGGTAAGAACAAAGGAACTGGTCTATCGTTGAGCGGTTATTCGTTCGCCGAGGAGAACCTGTTCTTCGTTCTTGGTCAGGGTCAAGAACCAAGAGCGAGATGCCGGATCTAGGTCCGGCATGACGAAAAGTGAGGTTGTGAGAATTCCTTACGGATCGCGATGCTAAAACTATTTCAGATGACTGCATTTGCCGTTTTCTTACTCTAGGCAACTTGCAACTGCTCTTCGAAGGACGGTCCATGATGTTAAACGGTTAACGAAAAATGGCTCTTCAAAGCGTGGCGTTTCATCTAGAGGGCTATGATTGACTTTGGAATTTGACACCTTACTGTCTATAATTTAATGATGTATCAAAATCTTTAAAAGGGGTGAAACTCATGAAAAAGGTTCTTGTAATCTTGACTATCGTCTCACTAGTGATTTCAGCGAGTCTTTTCGCCGCCGAGATCAAGAGAGGAGGTACCCTCAGAATTACCTCGATCAAGCAGGGGATTCTGATCGAGAACTTCAACCCCTTCTCGCCGAACACCAATGAGATGGCAATTGGTGGTTTCTACGAGACTCTCATATACTTCAACCCGATGACCGGAAGGATCATGGACTGGCTTGCAGAAAGCTATGAGTGGTCCGACGACCTTCTGGAGCTGACTTTCAATCTGAGAGAGGGAGTTCTGTGGAATGACGGGATGCTCTTCACGGAGAAAGACGTTCTCTTCACAGTCGGACTGGGAAAAGACAACAGGGCACTGGACGTCGCAAATCTCTGGTCAACAGGAGTCACCGGAGTTCGATCTGACGAGCCGATGACTGTGACTTTCACGTTTTCATCTGTAGACACAACTATCATCCAGAGATTCTCGAGTCTCTTCATTGTTCCCGAGCACATCTGGTCGAAAGTCGATGATCCTCTAACCTGGATCGGTGAAGGAATTCCCGTAGGCACCGGACCATTTATTCTGAAGGAAGGCTCATTCAGCGAGCAGTCGTTCAGTGTGGTCAGAAATCCAAATTACTGGCAAATTGGCGAAGACGGCAAACCTCTTCCTTACATAGACGAAGTCCTGACGCTGACCACAACCAACGAGCAGGTTCCTCTAAGACTCGCCAGGGGCGAATTCGACTGGGCGGGATACTTCGTTGCCAATATCGATGAGGTGTTCGTAAAAGCCGATCCCGAGAACTTCAAGTACTGGCTTCCCGAAGGAAACCTGGTCTTCTTGAATCTAAACAATCTCAAGTGGCCCTTCGATAGCTACAATTTGAGGGCGGCTATAGCCGCAGCGATAGACCCGTTCGAGATTACCAGGATAATGGCCAGTGGTGCAGTCCCCGCTTCGCTAGCCGGCGTAAAGGCAAGCTACCTTAGGCTGGCCGAGAAGGGTCTAGGTGAATACGGCATAGAATACGATCCAGATTACGCAAGATATCTCATTGAAAAGGAAGGCTACAAGCTTAACAGAAGCGGGATTTACGAAAAGGACGGCAAGGCTCTCTCACTGAATCTATATGTGCCTACAGGTTGGACCGACTGGATAATGGGAGCCGAAGAGGTTGCAAGGCAACTGAAAGAGATCGGAATCGAAGCTATCGTTACTCTAGCCGCATGGCCTTCTCCTTACAAAGACATGATGTTCAACGGAAACTACGAAATGCTTTTCGGAATCTCCGTCACTGGAACCAGTCCTTATTACCAGTTCGACAACTGGGTGCATTCCAAGCATTGGGCGCCAATAGGAGAAAATGCGGGCAATTACTACGGAATGCGTTACAAAAACGACAGGATCGACGAACTCCTCGATAGTTACAAGAAGCAGACCGATCCTAAAGCCCAGGATGAGATAATGGAAGAGGTTATAACGATCTTCCTGAGAGATCTTCCCTCCGTACCTATGTTCTTCAACCCCGTTTGGTTTGAGTACAGCACAAGGAATTTCGTTGGCTGGCCGAGTGCAGAGAACCCATACGCAGAGCCAAGACCGACCGGAATGGACAAGATGCCGATCTTGCTTTCTATACACCTGAGATAGTTTTTTAGTGCAACCTCGCGGGCAACAACCGCCCGCGAGGTTCATCCGCATTCACGAGAGGAGGTAAGGAAGGCTGCTTGCGCATAAGGAAGAAGCTTTCTGAACAGTATTGGCTTACTTCGCAAGAAAGATCGGACTGTTGCTATTTGCCCTGTTTGTTGCAATTACTCTTAATTTCTTCATTCCGAGAATGATGCCCGGTGATCCTGCGCAGGATCTGATCGACAAGATGCAGGGCATTCCTCCGGAATCGCTCGAAGCAATTAGGGCTGCCTTTGGTGTCGATTCTACCGACCCACTGCTTCTCCAATACGGAAAGTATCTTCTCAACCTCCTGAAGGGCGATCTGGGGATATCCATCTCCAGATTCCCGACTCCGGTCTGGAGAGTCTTGCAGGTCGCCGTTCCCTGGACCGTAGGGCTTATGGGTACGGCAACGATCATCAGTTTTTTTCTGGGCACAGTGATTGGAGTGGGCGTTGCATGGAAACGCAACACGAAACTCGCTTCTTTTACTGTCGGGCTCTTCATTTTCGTGCGTTCCTTCCCGTATTTCTGGCTCGGGTTGCTTTTTATATATTTTCTGGCTTTCAGACTCCCTGTATTTCCCCTAGGAAATGCCTATACGCCTCAGCTTCAGAGGGGAACAATGGAATTTTATCTTTCCGTTCTCAAGCACGCCGTACTTCCAGCTCTGACCATCGTAATCTCGTCGATGGGCGCATGGATACTCACTATGAGGAACAACATGATCAACGTGCTGGCCGAAGACTACATCACAGTCGCCGAAGCTAAGGGACTCCCACTGAGTAGGATAAAGACTCTCTACGCTGCAAAAAATGCCATACTGCCATCGATAACGGGTTTTGCGATGTCTCTGGGATTTGTCGTTGGAGGAGGTTTATTGACTGAAATGGTATTTGCCTACCCGGGAGTGGGACTGATGCTTTATCAGGCAGTTCAAAGCAAGGATTATCCACTAATGCAGGCTATTTTCCTTTTCATCTCTGTGGCCGTTCTCGTCGCGAATTTCATCGCGGATATCGCTATTCTGATTCTCGATCCCCGTGTCCGGGATGGTGGCAGGTGATGTTAAGAGACACTTTTTCTCTCTTCATAGAGAATCGAAAGGCTTTGTTCGGGCTTATGATACTCGTCTTCTTCTCTGGAGTCGCGATCTTCGCCCCGCTCATCGCTCCTTACGATCCAAAGACGAACAAGGTCGATGTCCTCAGGATAATAGACGAAGAGATGGGCAGAACCACAACGGTTGAAAGGGAGCAAATCGATGAGTTCAAAGACCGAAGAGTCTACACTCAGTCGATCACGACCACATATGAGAAGGTTACAACGAAACTCCCGCTAAATGCAAGGCCTTCAGGGCAGCACTTGCTGGGAACGACAAAGGCCGGGCAGGATCTCTTCTCTCAGATGGTTTACGGGACAAGAATTACGCTTTCCGTTGGGCTTGTGACAGGACTGTTCACTACGATTCTTGCCCTCACACTTGCGCTTGTAGCCGGATATTTCGGGGGCGTTGTGGATGACATCATATCACTGTTTACAAACGTTTTCCTCGTTATCCCGAGTCTCCCCCTGATGATCGTCATTGCCGCATACATAACCGTAAAGGGAGTAATCCCGATAGTCCTTATACTTGGACTCACCAGCTGGCCTTGGCCTACGAGAATACTACGCTCTCAGGTCGTCAGTCTCAAGAACAGAGATTTCGTAAGAGTATCCAGAATTCTTGGTGAGAAACCGCTATACATAGTATTCAGGGAGATACTGCCGAATATGATCTCACTGGTAATGGCGTCATTCTTCACATCGACGATGGCAGCAATCATGGGAGAGGCTACGCTTGAGTTTTTGGGACTGGGAAATGTATCGATAGTGAGCTGGGGAACGATCCTTTACTGGGCCCAAAACAGCGGAGCTCTTCTGTCGGGAGCATGGTGGTGGTTCCTTCCTCCAGGTATCTGCATAGCCTTGATCGGAACTTCCTTTGCACTCATGAACTTTGCCATCGACGAGATTTCAAATCCCAAGCTTAGAAAGAGATGATTCAGTTGGAAAGACCCGAGAAGACTCAATTACTTCAATGCAGGAATCTAGTAGCAGGTTACAGGATCAAAAGCGGCTTCGTCCACGCTGTGGATGACGTCTCATTTGACCTGGATAAAGGCGGCTTCCTCGGCATAGCGGGTGAATCGGGATGTGGAAAATCAACGCTGGCATATGCAATTATGAGGCTTCTCAAGGACAACGCTACAATCGAAGGCGGAAGCCTCTTGTTCAAAGGCATCGATCTAGTAGGCCTTAGCGAAGAACAGATGAAGAAGATACGCTGGGTAGATATTTCGATGGCCTTCCAATCAGCCATGAATGCGCTCAATCCAGTTCTTTCAGTCGGTGAGCAGCTAACTGATGTTATACACGCTCACGAAGAAGTTACACAGTCCGACGCTCGTGAGAGGGCGAAAGAAGTGCTGAAGCTGGTAGATATTTCCACGGACAGATTCAACTCTTACCCACATCAGCTTTCGGGTGGAATGAAACAGAGGGTCATGATAGCGATGGCCTTGATTCTGGACCCCGAGTTGATCATAATGGACGAGCCGACGACAGCGCTGGATGTTGTGGTACAGCGAACGATAATCGAGAAGATACAGGAACTGAGGAAGGCACTGGGTTTCTCAGTGATATTCATCACTCACGATCTCTCTTTACTAGTGGAGATCAGTGATACTTTGGCAATAATGTACGCGGGCAAGATAGTGGAGTATGGATCCTCCGAATCTCTTTTCAATCGGCCACTGCACCCGTACACGAGAGGTCTTATGAACTCCTTTCCATCCCTCACAGGTAAGATAAAACGGATGGGCGGAATCGAGGGAAAGCCTCCCGATCTTTTGAAGCCGCCTGAGGGCTGCAGATTTCACCCTCGTTGTCCGCAGGCGATGACAATTTGCAGAGAGTCCTGTCCCGTTTTGGAGAGAATAGACGATCGCCATAGTGTCGCTTGTTTTCTTCACAAAGGAGCTGAGATCTTGTGAACGAGAATATCCTGGTTCTTGAAGGAGTCAACAAACACTTTCCCCTGAACTCTTTCAGAATGCGCGGAAAGTTTGTTCATGCTATGGACGAAGTGTCTTTTTCTCTGCGAAAAGGAGAAGTGCTCGCGATAGTTGGAGAGTCCGGCAGCGGAAAAACCACAACGGCTAACGTAATAAGCAGGATCTACAGACAAACAGCAGGCAGAGTAGCCTTTGAAGGAAGAGAATTGAGCGGCTCCATGTCTCGAAAAGAAGAGCTAAAACATCACAAGAGGGTCCAAATGATATTTCAGGACCCTTTCGGTGCCTTGAATCCGACCAGAACGGTTGGGGGAATTATGGAACGGCCCTTCATTATTCACAGGATTGCGAAAGAAAAGAGATCGGTACAGGAAATGGTAGACAACATACTCGTTCAGGTAGGCCTTGAACCACCCGAGCAGTTCACTCGGAAGTTTCCTCATGAACTATCTGGCGGTCAAAGACAAAGGGTAAATATCGCCAGAGCCTTCTCTGTCGAGCCAGACCTTATTCTGGCCGATGAGCCCACTTCAATGCTCGACGTATCAAACAGGATGAGCATTATGAACATGATGCTAAACCTCAAAGAACGACATGGAGTATCTTTCATATACATAACTCACGATCTAGCAGGCGCCCGTTACATGAGCGACAGGATAACAGTTATGTATGCCGGCATGATCATGGAGATCGGTCCTGCAGAAGAGGTAATAAACAACTCTTTTCACCCGTATACGAGACTGTTGAAGTCTGCTGCTCCCTCTCCTGAAACGGGACTCAAGCGGAATCCTCTGACAACCGGAGGAGACATCCCCTCGCTGATCGATCCGCCGAGTGGCTGCCGTTTCCATCCACGTTGCCCATTCGTCAGAGAAAGTTGCTCTCTCGAAATACCTCCAATGAAGAAAATCGGGGAAAATCACTATGCAAGATGCATTCTCTAGTCCCTTTTTTGGTGACAGACTCCATTTTTAACATTGATGAAACAAAGACCGAAATTCCTTCCTCAGTCCCTTTTTTGGTGACAGACTCCATTTTTAACATTGATGAAGCAAAGGCCAGCCGGTACAGGCTCTTACCGGCCAAGCAAACTGAGCCAGTGCGCCCTGCTCAGTCAGAAATCCTGCGAGACTTAAGCCATTTGTATGCCTTCGGACTGGATTCCCAGACCCTACGATAGTCTAGGGCATACATCAGAGCTTCCCGCTCCTCATCTCTATCCTCTGATTCTTCGAGCTCTTCCGGCCCAATTTCTCTGAAAAGCGTCTCAACAATTCCGGGATTCATTTTTGTTGCGCGAAGAAGGTACAAATTGGCATCCTGCTTTCTGTTTCTTATAGTGCTAATGAACGCACGCCCCATTAGAAAATCTACGTCTTCCTCTCTAGAATGGTGTTCTAGCAACTTCTCGGCTTTCATGAAGTTTTTCTGTCTGAATAAGCTGTTAAGAAGGCCATGCTTTGCGTGCACTCTGTCTTCCCGGTCTATATCGAGTAGCATTTCATAGATTTCTATCGCTCGCGCCTGGTCGCCTACTCTAATTCTCAGAAAGTCAGCATAGTCAACTAGTAGATCCAGCAGGGGCCTGTTGTTCATACGATCATACTCGAGTGAGTAAGACTCCGATTCAATTTCCTCTAATAAACTTGCCACTCTTGAATAATCGGCTTCCAGAGTGTGTTGGCATTGATTGTTTAAACCTATCTCAGAGTAACTATTAGCCAGCATTGAGTAGAGTTGAAATTCATATGGGTCTCTCTCAAGTGCGTTCTCCATCCGAACAACCCTTTCAGAATTGTCACGTATAGAGGCGAGTCTCATCAATTTGTAATTTCCCGGTGGGAGGTTGTACTCGATTGTGGGAGAATCGCCCGAATGCAGAACGGTTAAGCCGGGAAGAAGTGCTTCTCTTTCCTCAAGAATGATCTTGTGTAGATACTTCGTTGAATGATAGGCCTTTTCAAGAAGAGGAGCGATTTTCATGCTCGAAGATAGATCTATCGGGAGTACAGGTGGGACTTTCGAATCGGAAAGAAATCTATCATAACGCTTCCGATCAGACCTCGAAAGCATTTCTTGAAGAGCTGTTGCTTTGGATGAGTAGCCCGCCTTCTGTGCAACAAGAGCCACAGCTAACTTGGTATTTGAGTCGGTTTTCAATTCAGTAACAAATGTGATCAGATCCTCGAGGGGTTTAGACTTGGGGAGAAGTTCATTTTCAAGGAGGACAGAGCATAATCCACACACTATATCTGTCACTTCTTTCTTTTTCTTACTTCCCAGAAGCATTCTAAGAAAATTCAGAATCGGTCTTCCTGAATGGGAGAAATCTGTATTACGCGCAATTTCACCGAGAATCATTGGAAGAGAATCGTCAACGATCGAATTCTTTACAATGATATACAGAGGGCTGATCTGGTCTTCACTCCACTCAAGCAGATTTTCTGCGACAGCGGCGGCGTTCCTCCTTATTTGCTGATCCTTATTTGTTAGAAGACATACGAGTGCAAGTGCAGACGCACCATATCCTGCCATCGACCCGGCAGGAGTATCTTCGAAAATATATTGCAGGAAAGGAACTTCCACATCTTTGTTCATACCAAGGGCATAGTGCGCCACTACAGTTTCAATAAGCCCGAACACAACATCGGAATAAGGATTCACGTACTGCAAGTAGAACCTTGGACAGTATTTCGCCAGCCTCACTGCTTCATACTCAAATTCTTTCTGTTCAGCATCTTCAATCTCCGAATCAATTTTCACAGTATGATGAAGGAAATACGAAAGCACGCTGAGACCTGCAAGAAAATACCATCGGGCCATTTCAGGTCCTCTGAATTCATTTACCCCCATTGCTTCGTAGACTGACTCTTCAACATCTAAACCCGCAGAAGCCTTGTCAGGCAAATTATTCAGATTCTCATGTCGGAGCTTGTTGCCAATACTGACGATCTCTTTCGCCGCAGCGAACCTCGTGTCGAATGGTATAGTCTCGTCCCAGACAAAAACACTCCAGTAGTAAAGCACAAAGAATTCGCTCTGCTTAACGATTTCATAGTCCAGAGCAAATACTTCGGACAAGAGCTTCGAAAGTCTATCGAAAGTGCCCGAACAAGACTCGTTCATAAGCTTCTCGCGATCAAAATCAGGTCCAGTGTATTCTATACCCATCTCCAAGAGATCCCGAAGATAGACAATTCTACTCTTCTGATAGTTACTCCACATAATTACCCTCCTTTGTTGCGCGATCTTAGAGGATCAACCAATCTTCACATGAAACTTCGGTTTATTGCAAGCTGTTCACAAGAAACGCCCAACAAGCATGATATCCAAATCTTCAAGACAAGACTCCATTATTGGCATTATCGCACACTTCATTTCTATTCATAAGAATTTGAGCTGAGCCCGTTATCCATCGGGAACAAATTTAGTAGACATTCGTCATTACAGTTATTAGTAGCCTTTGTCAATTAGGTGAATACGCTGAAGATTTGAACCTGTAATGCTATAGAAAGCATCAGGGGACGCATACACCTAAAGAAAACCGAGTTTTGAGACACTATACAGAGAGGTGCCTTTAATTCCTTCTGGTCGACGCATTTCGATTGCTTTGCATCTTTTGCACCAACCAATTTCCCTTCCTCGCAACGAAATTTTGAGAATATCCACAGTAATCATAAATAACAAGTAATAGACGGCGTAAGGGTTCTCTAAAGGAATTCTTTGACATTAGTTTATTCTTCCCGCAATTGATAGAATGACTTGTAGTTTCCAAGTTTGCATAATTTGCATAAGACACTCGATCAATGGAGGTAATTACTGTGGCGACTCTAAGAGAGATCTCTGAAGCGTCTGGCGTATCCATTTCGACCGTATCAAGAGTACTTAGCAATGACGGACGAATCAGCGAAGCCACAAAGAAGAAGGTCTTGAGAATTGCAAAGAAACTCGGATACTCAGGTGAGATAGCCAATGGGCCTGGGAGCAAGGTTGTCATGTTCTTTGTTAGCAATCCTCACAGATCAATCGAAAGCGACGAATTCTTCTCTGGAGTCCAGCGAGGAATATTGAGAGGAGCTGGAGGATCGGATATTCACTGCCTGGTTCAGTCAATCAGAAGCAGAAAGAGCTTCGATGAATCACTTATTCCGCTCGATCTTGTCGAAGGCTTGATCGTTGGAGGCATCCCCATGCCTGACGATCTAAAGACGTTCCTATCGGCGGTAAAGATTCCGGTAGTCTTAATCGGCAAGTATGAAGGTTTGGAATACTTGGCTTCTGTAAACAATGACAATGCCAGAGGTGGTTATCTCGCCGCAAATGAGATTGTCAAACATGACTACTCCTCAATTACCATTATCACAGGACCAAGAAACGTCTCGACATTCGCCGACAGACTGGAAGGCTTCTTCAAATGTTTGAGTGAAAACAGCTTTCCATTTGACCAGGTGAAAATTATTGAATGCAACTCCTTCGAAGAGAGAGACGGAAGACAAGCCATCGAAAGTCATTCCATAACGCCGGGAAAGAAGGAAGTCATTTTCTGCACGACCGATTGGCTTGCAAAAGGTGTGATCGAGGCTCTGCAGGAAAGGAAGGTCTCTATTCCTTCAGAAATAGGGGTTATTGGATTTGGAGGACTAGATTTCTGCAAAATGATCTCACCAAGAATAACTACCGTCGCACTGAACCCCTATCTTCTTGGAAGAATCGCAGTAACCATGCTTCGGGAATTGATGGATGGCAATTCCGAATCAAAAGGAGTTGTATTTGTAGAACCTTTCTTGATGGAAGGCGAAACCTTAAGGAGGGGAAAGTAGTGGATTTCAGAGATTTAATGGATTCGAAAGACAGACTCTTGGTCGTCAGCCTTCCCGAAAACAGTCTCGAGTACGCAAGAGCCGCCGTTGAGAACGGGGCCGACGCAATTAAGCTTCACATAAATGTGAAGCACCGAGTAACTGGAAAGGCTCATGTTACATGGACCAATGTTAGGGAGACGGTGAAGAGCATTCATTCCACTCTTGGCTGCTGCATGGGAATCGTTCCAGGAGCGGAGGCAATGGCGTCAGAAGATGAGTTACGGGAAATGGGTGAATTCGGTCTGAGTTTCTTTGATGTCTATGTCGACTACGCCCCGCCCTACGTTTTGAAAAACGATCTCTGCAAGATGCTTGCTCTTAATCATACGTATTGCAGATCAATGGCCTCTCATCTCAGAAGATTGGGGGCAGATGCGGTAGAAATATCGATCATCAACCCAAAAGACTACGGGAAAGACCTTTCTCTGGAAGACCTTCTCAAATACCTGGAAGTACTTGAACTTTCGGGATTGCCTTCTTTTATCCCGACCCAGAAAAGGATTACTGTTGACGATGCAGATAGAATTCTCAGTCTTGGCTTCAAGGGCCTGATAATCGGCCCGATAGTAACTGGAACCGATATTGAAAGTTTTTCACGGACTGTCAGGGAGTTCAGCAAAATTGCCAGAGAATGACAAGGAGGTGTGGTAATGAAGAAGTGGTTATTGATTATGATCATCTGTCTTGCTCTAGGTTTCACGGCTCTTGGTAAGACGAAGGTCACAGTTTGGTTTGCAGGTACACCCGAGGCCTTGATGGAGGCTGTGGATGATCGACTAGTTCCTGCCTTTGAGAAAGCCAACCCTGATATTGAGCTAGCTGTAGAATACATACCCTGGGGGGAGCTTTCCACGAAACTGACCACCGCCTTTGCCGGCGGCATAGGACCCGACATATTCATGCATGGTCAGGCCGCAATTGCAGGATTTGCAGAAACGGGTGTAATAATGAGCATCGACAGCCTCATCGACAAGCTAGAGGATCCAGGGGATTTTGGGGGTACTCTGGGTGTCGGTCTTTACCGAGGCAAGAATTTCATGGTTCCAGTGTTCGGCTCTGGCAGACTCCTCGCATATAGGGAAGACTTCTTCATTGAGAGCGGTCTAGATCCCGATGAGCCACCTGTGACTTGGGAACAGCTAAGAGCTTACGCGGAGGCTTTGACAATCTACGAATCCGGCAGGCTAGTGAGGGCAGGTCTTGATATTCCCGTATCAGCAATCGATCTCCAGCAAGTGTGGACAGGCTTCCTCATTGCAAACAACGGCACTCTCTTCGACAACGACTTCAATCCGATATTCAATTCCGAAGCGGGTATAGAGGCTCTAGAATACTACGTGGGCTTGATACGAGAGGCCAAGGTCGCTTCTGAATACGGTCTTACACCGATTGGAAACCTTTCCCCGATTGCGGCGGGCACAGCAGCAATCTGCTTCATGAATAACGAATCTCTCGCAGCCATCAAGGAATACAGCCCGGACGTTTACTCCAAAATTCGCCTCTCTTTCCCACCCGCAAGATACGAGAGAGCCGGTTTCTACTCCTTCGCGGGCTTCATGGTTTCGAACAGCACAAAGAACCTGGAAGCAACTGCAAAGGCTCTTGCCTTTTTGACATCAAAAGAAGGGCTAATAGAAATTAATACTGCTCTTGGCAGTTTGCCACCAAGGCAGTCCGGTGTCGAGGCTGAGTACATAGCAAATGATCCAAATTTGATGAAATTTGTGGAAGGCTCGAAATACGCCTACGGAAATCCAAATGTTCCTTTCTGGGTTCAAGCAAGAGATATTATCTCTAAGTATCTCGAACGAGCAATTATGGGAGTCATGACTCCGAAAGACGCGCTAGACGGCGCAGCTGATGAAATAAGCAAACTCAAGTAATTAATGAAGGCCGGCTTCTCCTCAGGGATGGGCCGGCCATTTATCCTTTAAGAGGTGGAGCGTGAGCAGTGCGGGGAAACTCAAGAGGCGAATAACAGTAACAGCCTTGATCTTCATTGCACCGGTGGTTGTTTACAACTTAATCTTCAAAATAGTCCCTATCTTTGTCTCTCTCTTTCTGAGTCTAACGAAATTCTCGGGGTTCGGAGAAGCCAGGTTCATTGGCCTTGAAAATTACCTCCGGATATTTGGTGACTCGGAGTTTTGGAGAGCAATTCTTGTGACTTTTCAATTCTCAATTGAAGTCCTGCCTCTCAATATGTTGATCTCTCTGTTGCTCGCCTTGCTCGTCAACAGCGCTCTGAAGGGAATGGGAGTTTTCAGGGCAATTTACTACCTCCCGGTTATTACTCCTATGGTTGCTGCAAGTATGATCTGGATCTGGCTTTATGATCCTCAAATCGGTATATTGAATTTCCTTCTTTCACTTTTCAACATACCGCCTGTGAATTTCCTCAGAAATCCAAGCACTGCGCTTCATTCAATTGTTGCCATGAGGATATGGAGAGGAGCAGGCTGGAATATGCTTATCTATCTAGCCGGTCTTCAGGGAATTTCAAGAAATCTTTATGAGGCAGCAGCGATCGATGGCGCCTCGTCAGTTCGAAGATTCTTCAGGATCACTCTTCCTCTATTAAGACCTGTACACGTCTATGTTTTGATTGTAGGCATGATCAGCACTCTTCAGTCCTTCACAGAGATGTATGTCATGACTGGTGGAGGCCCTTTACAGTCAACAACTACGGTTGGCCTTCTTATTTACAGAGCTGCCTTCGACTACATGGATATGGGGTACGCAAGCTCGATGTCGTTCGTTCTAGGGATAATTATTATGATTCTGTCCGTTGTCAGTTTCAGATCACGTCAGCAGAAGGAGGCTTAAGAATGAAGAAAAACAAGCTCCGAACTTTATTACTGCTTTCGCTTGCCGCAGTCATATTCGGGTCGCCTTTCTTCTGGATGGTTATCTCCTCGCTAAAACCAAATGCAGAGCTATTCGCCTGGCCGCCTACATTCATACCAAAGGCAGTAACTCTGGAACACTACCAATCGGCACTTACCGCCAGAGGCTTCAGCAACTATTTTCTAAACAGCGCAATAGTATCACTGATTTCGATGGCGTTTAATCTGGTGTTCTGCTCTCTTGCAGGCTATGCCTTTGCCAGACTTGATTTCCCTTTGAAGAATATTTTGTTCATAACACTATTGAGCACTATGATGATACCAGTTCAGGTGACTCTTGTTCCGACTTTCTTGATGGTGAAATCATTCCCTCTCGTGGGTGGGAATGATATTCTGGGAAGGGGAGGAACCGGCCTTCTCAACACTTACGCTGGTCTTGTTATCCCCCACATAATGACTGTTTTCGGGGTTTTCATTATGAGGCAGTTCTATATGCAGTTTCCAAAGGAGCTTTCGGAGGCTGCCAGAATAGATGGTGCCTCCGAACTCGGAATCTTTAGAAAGATCTTTCTTCCACTGGGAAGGCCTGCGATGTCTGCCCTTGCGATTTTTACATTCACTCAAGCTTGGGATGATTTTCTCTGGCCCCTTGTAGTTACAAGCGACAGATCTATGAGGACTCTGCAGCTTGGACTGGAAGTGTTCAAGAACAGGTACACTGCTGATTGGGGCCCTCTGATGGCCGCTACGACGGTTTCGGTTCTACCCGTCATTATTGTTTTTCTCGTTTTTCAACGATACTTCACTGATACAGCTTTGAGCTCCGGAATCAAATAGAGTGGGAAGTGAAGAGATGGATTTAGTTTACGATGTTGTAGTTGTTGGCGGTGGCGTAGCTGGCGTTGCGGCAGCCATTGCAGCCTCCAGAATTGGAGCTAGAGTGCTCCTTCTGGAGAAAGACATGTCATTTGGAGGGGTACTAACTTCTGCTTTGGTAAATCCGATGATGACCTTTCATTCACCTGCAAGACAGGTGATAGGTGGAATAGGCCAAGAGATAATCGATAGGCTCGTTTCAGTACAAGGAAGTTATGGTCACATAGATGATCCCATAGGTTTTGTGAAGTCGATCACACCATTCGATCCCGAAAAAATGAAATCATCACTAATTGAAATGCTTGTAGAGGAAGGCGTAGACTTTCTGTTCAACTCACTTGTCGCAAGTGTATCGAGAGAGGGGGACTCAATATCAACAATAACAACTGAAAGCACTGGCGAGAAGAACAGAGTTAATGCACAGGTTTTCATCGATTCAACGGGTGGGGGAAATCTTTCTATTCGTGCAGGAGCTTATTACAACATTGGAGACGGTAGCCCTTCCAGCTGCCAGCCAATGACACTGGTGATGAGAATTGGAGGTGTTAATCGAGAAGAGATTGTTTCTTATGTCAATGGAAACAGAGATGATTTTGTTATCAATGAGCATACCGACCTGAGCTATCTGGGAATTGCCGGTTTCTTCAGCTTCATGAATAGAATTGACGATTATGGAATATCCTTCAAAAGAGACAGGCTTCTGTTCTTCGAGATCCCCTATCATCCCGGTCAGATATTTATGAACACAACGAGATATCCTGGTTATGCAAACACGAGCAAAGAACTTACTAAGGCTCAAAGCATTGGAAACATAGATGTTTGGAGATTCATGAATTTTCTTAAGAAAGAGATTCCCGGATTTGAAAACTCATTCCTGATTCAAACAGGCTGTCACATCGGAGTTAGAGAGACTACTCACATCGTTGGGGATTACGTTCTGAAAACGAATGACTTGATCGATAGAAAACCTTTTGATGACAGTATCGCCGTTGGATCATATCCGATCGATATTCATTTGCCCGGTTCGGCAGAGTTGAAGACGATCTCAATTCCTTACCCCGGCGAATACCATATTCCAATGCGTTCGCTAATCCCAAAGGGCTTAGCAAATGTCATTCTTGCCGGGAGAGCAATCAGTGCAGATCATACGGCCTTTTCCGCAGTCAGAACCAGCCCTCTTGCAACCGCAACCGGCATGGCTGCAGGTATTACTGCGGCACTCGCTGTGAAACACAGAAGACTTGTCAGAGATGTGAACATCGACCTGATACGGAGGGAGATCGTTGAAATGGGAGGGATCCTTTGAAAACAGTAGTTGTTCCAATGGATGATAGACCCCCAAACTACCTGCTGGTTTCCAAGATAGCAGATCTGAATTGTCTGGAGATCGAATTGCCAGATAAGAACCTGCTCGGAAGATATTTGAGGCCGGGAAATTGCGAGGAACTGGCCCGATGGATGCTTTCAAGAGAGGCAGACAGATTCATAGTCTCCGTCGATATGCTTTCTTATGGCGGTCTAATAGCCTCAAGGGAAGATGGGATCAGCACGAGAACAGCTATCGACAGACTTAGCTCGGTGAGAGAACTGAGGAGAAGATTCCCAAATGCTGAAATTCTCCTTTCCTCAATTGTCAGAAGAGCATCTGTCTCCGTTTCGTCGGCTGGCTCTAAGGAACTTTGGACGATGCTCAACAACTATCTATGGCTCTCAGGAAATGAAAGAATCAAAGAAGCCGAGGCCGTAGAGGCCGAACTACCCAGAGGATTTGTCGGCAGATATCGTGAACTCCGCTTGAGAAATCACGAGGTGAATAAGGAGTGTCTGAAGCTTGTTAAAGCAGGTTGTGCAGATCTTCTAGTATTAGCTCAAGAAGATACTTTTCAGCATGGTCCTCAGGAGAGAGAACTGGCTATTCTTGAAGATATGGCGAAAGACTATGTCATAGACGACCGCGTGTTCATACATAACGGCGCAGATGAAGTGATTCAGGAGATGCTTTCTTACAGACGAGACCAAGAGTACCCCATGGAAGTCATTTATGACTCACCAGAGACAAGAGAAAAAATCATGGATTTCGAGGACAGAGAGTTTGGGAAGAACGTAGAATCTCATATGAAGTTTCTTGGGATGCGACAGTCTTCCGGTTCTTCAACCGGGATTCTGGTTGCTGGCACAAAAATAGACAATTCGATTGAAGCTCTCAAAAATCTCAGTGAGCGGAAGCAGCGGGTCTTCATTCTAGACGTTTTTTGTGCAAACGGTTCTAGTCATTCTTTTGTTGATGCTTACCTGGGTCTGGATCTGAAGAACATCTGGGGATACTCCGCCTGGAATACAGCTTCAAACAGTCTGGGGACTCTTCTTTCTCTGGCCGCCACCTCCAGCTCTTGGGAAGTGGAAAGGAAGGCTTTTACCGAGTTTTACATCTCGCGGCTTCTTGACGACCATCTTTACCAGGGTATTCTCAGAAACACTTTGGAGAGAATGGTCGATGAATCAGGTGGCGACATATACAAAGTCAGCAAATCCAAGGGACTCTTTGAAGACTTCAGAGACAATCTCTTTATGCCTAAAGCAGAAGAGTTCCTTGATAGATTCATTCGTGGGAGGAAACTTGACATTTTCGATTTCTCCTCTTCAGAGAATCGAATATCGATTGAGAAATTCATCCTCCCGTGGGACAGAACTTTTGAATGCGAAATAGAAGTAATGATTCGCTGAACGAAATCTTGTCTAATCCTAAGTGAAGGGGGTATCTCCAGTGAAAAAGAAAGTGGCAATTGTAGGAGCAGGTGTTTGGGGAAGAACTCATGCATTTCTATATAAGGAACATCCAGAGGTTGAACTGGTGGGAATTTGCGATCAGAACGTAGAGAGAGCCGAAAAGTTCGCTGATGAATTCAGTATCCCACGAGTCTTTCCAGACCATAGGACAATGCTGGATGGGCTTGACTTTGACGCAGTATCGATTGTCACTCCGGATTTCGCTCATGGTGCGATTGTGGTAGACTGCGCAAATGCCGGAAAGGATATCCTCGTCGAGAAACCAATTGCAACAACAAGAGAGGACCTCATCAGGATATCTGAGGCGGTGAGCGAGAACAACGTAAGGATCATGACCGATCTTCACAATCGATGGAGCCCTCCCTTTGCAGTGGCCAAGAAGATGATTGATGATGGTGAGCTCGGCAGCCCCGTCAGCGCCTATTTCAGGTTGAATGACGTTCTCTGGGTCGCAACAGACATGCTCCCATGGTCGAGTAAATCATCTATTCTATGGTTCTTGGGTAGCCATTCGGTAGATACATTAAGATGGTTTTTCGGCGACGAGGTCGAGACTGTTTACTCTGTCAGTTCTTCAGGCGTCCTTAAGAATCTGGGGCTTGATACAACCGACATCTATCAAACAATTCTGACCTTCAGAAACGGTTGTATAGCATCGATGGAGAACAGCTGGATAACGCCCAACACAAATCCTTGCGTGAACGACATAAAATTCAACTTCACGGGTAGTAAAGGAATGGTTAACCTTGATCTAAGCAACAACCAGATGATCGAGTACTTCACTCAGAACGAGAGCAAGCATCCTGATGTGCTGGTAAACCATTTTGTCCACGGCAAGGCGAAAGGCTTTGCATATGAGAGTATTCGACATTTCATCGACTGTCTGGTGACTGGAGAGGAGTTCCTCATAAAGCTGGATGACGCCATCAACACCTCGCTTGTAGTTCTTTCGATTCTCGAGTCTGCCGAGAAGAGTATTCCGGTGAAGGTTAAATACCTAAATTCAGACTGAGAAAGCAATGCTCCAGCATCAGCTTTTCGGTTAACTGAATTCCATAGTTCAATATTCTACAAACGGGCGGAGTCTCCGAATCCCTTGTTCTTAAGGACTCTCCCTTGTTCTTAAGGACTCATAGAGATTCTCTCTGAAATGAGTGTGCCACTATGTATGACTACGCATCTCGGATTCGGCTGAAGGCCTGCAACCGTTATTTAGTAAGGGAGATACTAGATTGTGCTCCAACTTTGTTGACCAGTAATCATAAGATATTTCGAGTAAAAAGTACGAAGTTGTATGTATCACTTGTCTACTCGTTTCATTTATTTCGGCTTTCCGATTGACTCGCTTCATGCAGATCTCTGTTCAAGAGAAGCAAATTCAAAACCCCTCCTCTGTATGCAGAGTTATCACAATTATCCTGAGCGCCGCTGCCATGGGCACAGAGCCTTTACAGCTCGTCATAAAACTTGAGGATCTTAAGCGCCCTCAGAGTCAACCACTTGGATGGCTTTCCCTTTTCTTCAACGGCAACAAGCATCTTGTCATTGAATGAGTTCTGCATCTTCCAGAATCCTTCATTGTTTCTCTTGTTTGCCACGATTCTAATTGCATCCTCGAGCCTGGGATCTTTGATTCCCAGCTCGGCAAAAATCTCCAGCAGTTCCAGCAAGTCCGTCTGATACATCAGGGGAAAACCGAATCTCAGCCAACCGGGCTTTGCTACTTTCTCGAGATCGTGGCTTTTCTTGTATATGTGGTGAATAAGAAAATACTCGACCAATTGCTCGATCTTCTCTCTTACTGACTTACTTCGCCTGTCATCGGGAATCGCCGCCAGGGCCTTCAAAGCCTTTGCAACGCCCAAGTGGCATGAGTGGCGTCCCCAGCATGCTTCATATCTCTCGTATACCTTTCCGGAAGGTGGTTCTTCAATACCGTCGTCTGCTCGCTGATAGGAGCAGATCCAGTCGATGGCTCTCTGCACTCTGCTGTCTTCAATGAAACCTAGCCTGATTAGTGAATAGACCATGTTACCTGTTAAACAGGGGATTACCCCGCTCGGGAGGCCCGTCTTGGTCTTCGCGCTTTGAGTATATGAAAAACCCCCTTGCTCGAATTCCTGAGAGCAACTCAAGATGAATTCACAGGCCTTCTTCACTCGCTCATTCTTCGGATCTGCCCTCATCTCGGCAAGAATTACGAGATTCCAGACCGTTCCACGATACTTATCGGTGTAAAACCTTTCGGGTTTGCCCCAGGAACCGTCTTCGTTCTGGAGATCTAGCAGGGCAGGCACCACGCCAATCG
The DNA here is from genome assembly GCF_003664995.1 of Mesotoga sp. BH458_6_3_2_1. NCBI lineage: Bacteria > Thermotogati > Thermotogota > Thermotogae > Kosmotogales > Kosmotogaceae > Mesotoga > Mesotoga sp. BH458_6_3_2_1. Next base: position 22,857 of record NZ_JFHL01000024.1, read on the forward strand.
TCATTATCGCCTCTTTCGCGCCCATGACTTCAGCTTCGTCTTCTGATCGATCCATGAGAGAACTCAGCGTCAAATATCTGACTGAAGGGTTCTCTTCTTCTAGAAGCCAATCAAGAACCTTGTCCGCCATGCCAATTCCTCCGATTCTGCCTCAACCGATCTATTATATGTCGTTTTCGACTCTTGAAGACCGATTTTTACTCTTTGTATCAAACTGTCTCCATAAGTCAGGGGTTGAATGAGATCAAGAAAGTCCGATCTGTTATCATTATTGCGAAAGACAGCTGGAGGTGCGAAATGGAAACAAGAAGGATTGACAGCTCTTACAAAGACAAAATCGTAGAGATCTTCCTGATGTCATTCGAATACTTCGAACCGGAAGAGAGCGAGTTCTTCTTTTCAGATCCATCCCTCTGGGAATATGTCTGGGGCGCATTCGACGAAGAGAAGTTAGTTGCCGCATACATAAGCTACAAATATCTCGCGAAAATCCGTACCAAACCTTTTGAATGCAGGTACGTCGAGGCCGTGGCCACACTGCCCGAATATCGCAGAAGGGGTATAACAAAAGCAATTCTCTTGAGGGATATACAGGAGACTCTGAAAAGCGGAGTAAACATTATTATGCTCGATCCTTTCAAGCATGACTTCTACGTAAGGCTGGGGTTCGGGCTTGGCTTCGAGAGTCTTGAACTGACCTTCGATTTCTCTCTTCTTTCAGATGAACTGGAAGACGACGATCTCAAAATAGTTTCCGGCAAGCTACTAAACAATGAAGAGATGAAAACGTTGATTGAAGAGGCCCGGAAAGTCCTGTGGGAAACCTCTCGTTACACCGAGGCGCTGGAAATTGCCGCTTGCAGTCAGGAGATATTCCACAAGAAGGAGCTGTTTGGAGTCGTAGCCATCGATGCCAATGGCTCACCTCATGGAATGATGGTCTACAGTAAGAAGGAGAGAAAGATGCTTATAGAGAGCTTCTCCTTCGTCGATCTTGCAGGATTATTCGCGCTGAAGAGATTCATACTAAGTCATAGGGACCAGATTGCAACTTTCGAAATGAGGACAATGCCGCCAGATTTTCCAATAGAACTCTTCTTCCATTCGAGATGGCAGGCCGGAAAAGAGCTCAAGATGATAGATGCCTCATCAAGAATGGTAAGAATCCTTCATCCGCTTCCAGTAATTTCGAAGCTCATGGATAGGTCCGTTCGCGGAAATGTTGTTTTGAAGGTGAAAGACGAACTACTCTCCCAGAATAACTGCAAAATCCTGGTCGGAAACGGGAAAGCAGAGATAACTGAAGCAACAGAGGATTTCCAGATAGCGATTTCGGACCTCGTTCCGCTTTTGACAGGGAGGCTTTCGGCCACCAGGCTCTGGAGACTTGGAAAGCTCCTGACCGGCTCGTGGAAGAACATCCCCTGGGGAATCTCTGAAGTTCCGGAGAAGGTTAGCATTCTCGACTCGATCTTCCCAGAAATCATAACGCATAACGCTGTGTAAGAAACTCCCAGCTGATTGATCTGAAGAGGTGATCTGAATGAGAGGAAAGCCGGTAATAGTTGAAGAATACAGTACTGCTTGGCCTAGACTGTTCAGGGAGGAAGCAGAGCGGATTTCTGCCTCACTAAATGAGTTTCAGAAGACGATAGAACATATAGGAAGCACGGCCGTCCCGGGGCTTCAGGCAAAACCGGTAATCGACATTATGATTGGCGTATCATCACTTGAACAAGCCGACTCCTGCGTGCCATTCATTGAAAGAACGGGCTATCTTTACAGACCCGAGCACGAGGATTCAATGCCTGAGAGAAGATACTTTGAAAGATCCGGCAATGAGATTGACTACCACGTACACATGGTCGTTTTTGGGAGCAAGTTTTGGAAAGAACACATCTTCTTCAGGGACTATTTGCGCGAAAACCCAGAGGCCTTACAACAATATGCCGCGCTCAAGAAGGAGCTCGCCGAACAATTCAGAGACACCAGAGAAGCTTATACAAATGGCAAGGCCGAGTTCATCCAGGGGATACTGAAACGGCAGAAGGATTGATGTCAGGTCCCGCCTGCTTGATGGCATAGGATTGCGTTTTCCCGTTAAATAAGAAGACCCGCTCTCGCTACTTGCTGATAAATCGTATGCCTCTTTTGGACTTGCCTCCACAACACTCATGTACGCTTCGCAAGAAACACCTGACAACTATTGTCACGAAAGACGACCAGTCTACCGGTCACTAATACGAGAATCTGCAGAGTATAGAGGTCACTTTCCTGCATTGATTTACATGATTAGTCATAGGAAAACCGCGGATACTTGCATAATTCTTTCGAGAGCGGCTTCTTTGGCTTTCAATAATCCAGCGAACTTTACGCTAATGTTAAAAATGGAGTCTGTCCCCGAAAAAGGGGGGTGTCTCGATGCAGTTAGCTCCTTTCGAGAGCATAAAGAGCAGCGTACAGTCCGCTCATCAACTGTATCTGAACGAGTTTCTTTATGGGGATTGTTGTGTATTCGAGTTCCTTCTCCAGTTTGTCGCTCATATCCTTCATGTGTTTATATGCTTTCTCTGCGGCAGCTTTGAATTCTTCGTCATTCGTCTTCTCGTAGTTTAGAAGCATGATCCTTCTGAGCATTCCCCACAGGAGCATCTTGTAGGTCTTGGAGACCTGCTGGTTGTCGAAGGCTTCGGCCACAGTCGCTTTCTTTTCCAGCTCCTTGGCTGTCTTTGCCCAGTTCTCCTGAACGGGAAGGTGCTTCTCGGAGGATTCAAGAAAGTCGTCGAGAGCTGTACGGAGCGGAGTATCTACTATTAGCCTGTCTTTCAGCGGGAAGTAGATCTCCCTTATCTTCTGGTCCTCTTTCTTGGTGTCTTCGAGATTGGCCAGAATAAGATCCCTCCTGATGGACTCCGTTTCGGAAAGATCTTCAATCTTTGGATTGTAATAATACGGGACTTCACATACCAGTTCAAATACCTTTTCGTTGAACTGTTTTCCGTACTCATAGCTGCAGGTACCTGCCTTTCCGATTATCTCTGCAGGATCCCTGTCGGTATTGGCTGCGTAGTAATCGTATGTATCTCTCATAGTCGGCATCTTGTAGACGGCCTCGGCGAATTTGACCGCATACGGCATCTCCGGTTCGCCAAGCGCCGCCGGGATATCCTGGTCTTCATAGGCCTTCTCGAATATCGGATGCAGAATCGGAGCATCGTCGGATATGTAGTTGTAGACACCGCCAAAACCGGCATTGTGAAGGCTGTATATAAAGATCGGCTTGACCTCTTCGATAATGTTCATCAATGCTCTCGTCTCGGGAATCGGATCGTTGTTGTCGAGAGTTTTGTACTTTATGGGGAAGGTCCATTCAACCTGCTGAAAACTCGCCGGTCTGTAGAAATTCAGCGCGTAGTTCAGGGGAGTGTAGGGCCCTCTGAACCAGCCCTCGTTTAATTTCGCCCCATCGTTGTCGGCTACCTTGACTACGTACCAGCTCACGTCCTTGAAGGAATTTCTGAAGGCCTCGTTTTCGACGAGCTGTTGAGAAAGATAGTCGAGCATCATGCTTCCTATCGGTTCGTTAGGATGGGGAAAGCCGTACATAAGTACCGCCCTGGAACCGTTGCCGATCTTTAGACAATAGATCGCATCTCCTGCCATCGATTCACCTATCTTGTAGAAGCTGGCAAGATCGGGGTATTGTTCCGCGAGTTTCCTGCTCGACTCGTTAAGCTCGTCGACCGTTTTGAAGTATTCGTACTCCGGTACATTCTTGATTACCGCCTTTATTGAGTCCATGACTACCCCCTTTATTTAGAGACAGACAGACTGCCTGCCGTTGTAGATTGCTCGAAACTCTGGTCAATTAACAGCGAAGCTCTTGTCGACCGTCTTTCCGGAAAGAATTCTTGGCCGGGTCTTTCTTGAGAAGACCATGTTAAGTATAACTCGTTCTAATATGAAAAAAACCCCCGAACGAATCGAGGGTTCTTGGTCGGGGCGACTGGACTTGAACCAGCGACCTTCTGCGCCCCATGCAGACACGCTTCCAACTGCGCTACGCCCCGTACTCGAAGATTCTATCACAGTTGGGATAACCTTTCAAGAGCAGAACGACGCCCAGGGCAACTTTCAGACAATGAAAATTGGCTATGCAGGCTACTCCCTGACCTCGAAGGTTAGGAAGTCTATCTCTATGCCACCGTTGTCGGAATCATTCAGTCTGAAGTCGTAGAATCCGGTATCCCAGGGAGCGGTAAATACAATCAAACCGTCTGTCATGCCACCGACGTAAGCATACTGAACGTCGTGCAGGTCGTTTTCCGACTCGCTTCCATGTGGAATATCCGAGGGGATGATTCCGATCCAGGCGTAAGACCCGAGTCCCGAAGTCCCGAAGAAATAGAGATTGATCTCTTCACCGGGAACGAAAGCGACTTTGTCGAGACTCATATACTTGGATTCCAAAGGTAACTCATCGTCTGCAACGTATACCAGACTCTCGATTTCATCGAGATAGAATTCGTAGATTGAACCGTCCTTCAAAGTAATAACCAGCAATCCACTTGCAAACGCCGTAACACACAATGCCGCAATCATAAGAAAAGCAAGCGTCTTTTTCATGCTGCACCTCCTCTGTGCTAATTCTCTCACAACTGGTCAAACAGAAGGCTGTAGTTTCATACCTCCCTCAACAATCTTTGCGCTTGACCACCAATTAGCAAATCGTGATTTCAAAGCCAGAATTGATTCTCGGTTGCTTTCAAAACCACTGAACAAGAATCGCTTCGTGAAAGAGTGACAATAGTTCATAGATGCCAATGTGGTCAAAATCAAGTGCAATTCAGATGCTATAATATATGTTAGATGAATATAGGTAAGGAGGTAGTTTCGTGAAAATCGCTATTCCAACAATTGATAATAACGGTCTAAAATCGAGGATTTCGGAGCATTTCGGTCATTCTCCGTTCTTTGCATTCGTAACTGTTGAGAACAACGAGATTGTCTCTCACGAAATCGAAGCAAATCCTTTTGAACAGCACGAGCCGGGCGAAATTCCGGGCTACGTGAAGAGTAAAGGCGCCGATGTGATAATAACAAGAGGCATGGGCGGTCGGGCAATACAGTTCTTCGAGACGCTGGGCGTTCACGCAATTACAGGAGCCAGCGGAACAATCGAAGAGCTAGTAAAAACCTACATTGAAGGCGAACTTTCAAGTGTTGAATACGAGCCCGAAGACCGCGGAAAGTTCCATGATCATTAAGTGGAGCCCATTATGAGAAATATGAGGGGAAGACGGATGGGAATGGGCAGGTCATGGATCGAGCTGTATCTGCTTCTTCTTATCGCTGAAAAACCCGCCCACGGTTATGAGCTTTCTTCCAGGATAAACGACTTCGAGATCCCAATCTTCGGTGTCGGTCAGATGGGAAGCCTTTACCGCGTGCTGGGCAGTCTGGAAGAGATGGAGCTTATAACCTCTGAATGGGACACAGAGGACACGGGCCCGGCAAAGAAGAACTACAAGATCACAAAGGCCGGCCTCGAATACCTGAAAACATCGGAGATCAAAATAAAGAGATTCAGGGAGAACATCGACAAGTTTCTTGAAAGGCTGAACGACCTGAACAGAATATAAAGCCCTGCATCGCAGGGCTTTACTTTATGTAAGCAGCCGGATTGTCGAACAGCTTGAACAGCCCGCCAGTGTGTGTGAAAACGACTCTCTTTCCGGCGAATCTCTCCTTTGAGATCTGAAGCATTCCTCTGAAGGCCTTTGCCGTATACACAGGGTCAAGGAAGAAAGCTCGCTCCCTCGCAAGGTTCTTGATAAGCTCTGTATCCTCTTCTGAAGGCACGGCATAAGCGGGTCCCGAGAAGTCGTCGATTATTTCGACATCTTTATCGTCTATCGATACGTCTATTTCGTACTCCTTCATCTCTCCGATCAGTCTCTTTGTCTTTTCCACGAAGAGTGAGGAAGGATCCTTCGTGACGTTAATGCCTATGACTTCGGTGTTGTAACCCAGCGTCCTGAGTCCTGCCAGAATTCCCGCATAGGTTCCGGCGCTGCCGACCGCTGTGAATATGGCTTCAACATGATCGAGATTTATCTGGCCCGAGAGCTCTTTGACGGCGTCCACATATCCCCTTGCACCAAGAGCGTTTGAGCCGCCCTCGGGGATCAGGTAGACTCTACCACCCTTTTTCTCGTATTCTTCCTTCTTCGTTGCGAAGATCTCATCTATTCTCGAATACTCCTCCTTGGTCACATAATGGATGTCGCTTCCCACCAAGGTATCTAGAAGGACGTTCCCCTGAGGAATCTCCATCGGCCTTCCCCTGAGGAAGAGAACTGGCTGCATTCCAAGCGACCTCGCAGCCATCGCCGTCGCCCTGCAGTGATTCGACTGAATACCCCCGCAGGTGAATACCGTGTCTACTTTCTTTTCTAGAGCATCTTTCATGAGATACTCGAGCTTCCTGATCTTGTTTCCACTCGTGATGAAGCCGGTCAACTCATCATGCTTGCAGAAGAGTTCGAACGGAAGGCCGAGGTTCTCCTCGATCCATTCAAGCCTGCTTACAGGTGTCACGCAGTTAATGAACTTCAGTTTCAAGATCTCACCCCCTACTCTTTCTTTCGTGTATATTAGAGACTATTTTATTCAGCTTTTCAATTCGCTCCCACGACGGCGGATGCGAGTAATAAAGGGCAGCGTACATAGGATGCGGACTGAGGTTCGACAGATTCGACACGGAGAGGTTCTTCAGGGCTCCGATCATCGGTTGCGGATTACCTGTAATCTGCGCCGCATACCTGTCGGCCTCGAATTCCCATTTCCTGCTTATGAACGAGTCTATCCAGTCAAGGACCGTGAAGATCGAAGACAGGAAGATCCCCGCATAAAGCAGAATCGTGTATTTCTCTGAGATTCCGAAGATGCCGGCAACGGTGTCGCTCTCGACGATCAGCCATAAAAGGAATACGGCGAAAACCGTAACCGCGTTAGATAATAGCATCCCCTTGAGTATGTGTTTACGCTTGAAGTGACCGGCCTCATGGGCGAAGATCGCCTCTATCTCTTCAGAAGAATGCTTCTCGAGAAGGCTGTCGTACAGGACTATCCTCTTTGCCCTTCCGATACCCGTGAAGAAGGCATTCGTATGGCCGGTTTTTCTCGATGCATCCATAACGAGGATCGACTTGACTGCAAAACCAGATCTCTCGGCAATCGCTCTAATCCTTTTCATAAGATCCTCATCTTCGAGAGGCTTCAGCTTGTAGAAGAGGGGAAGAATGATTGTAGGGAAGATCAGCTGAGTGAGCAGCTCAAATGCAATCACTCCGATAAGCAAGTAGACCCACCAGTACGTGAACGAGTCGATAGCTAGAAGCGCAAGATAAATGAGCGGAATTCCGATTAGCGCAACCAGAAGCAGAACTTTCAATTTATCAACAACAAACGTCTTTGGTGTCGTCCGATTGAAACCATATCTGTTCTCCAAAACGAATGTCGAGTAAATCGAAAAGGGGAGAGAGATCACGAAGGAAATTGCGGCGATCAAGATGAAGAAGATGAGGCCGCGCATCGCAAAGCCCTCCGCCAATTTCGTTGAAAGGGATTCGATTGCCCTGAATGCCCAGAAGATCCCTAAACTCAGTACCAGAAGGTTCACGACAGAAGAGACCATGACAAGAATTCCCTTGGCTCTCGTATATTCCACAGACTTTTCGATGAGATCATCATTGAAGACGTCTCGCAAGTTATCTGGAAGTGAGACCTTAGATAGCTTCGAATTCCTATAGTTGAGGGACAGCAAAAAGAGTTCGAAGAAAGCGATTACATAGACAACGAGAAGAAAGATTGTCTCAAAGCTATTCATCAACTTCTCTCTCTCTTAAATACTCTTCGACCTCGTCTTTGTCCAGTTTCCGGATCTGCCCTTCAACCACCGGCCTGAATTCCTCTGTTTCGTGAAGCGCCTCTCCCAGAGGGCATCTCTTCTCCGGGTTCTCCAAGAGGTAGTTCATAAGGCCGTCTTTGTCCTTGAAAATCTTATAGAAGACCTTCGCTCCATCTGTGAGTTCGTAGATGCCGCAAGGCCCATTGAATAGCGCTTCGGCTGCCCGGAGGTAAAGCATTGCGTCATTGAAAGAACTGAAGGAGGATCGGGGACCGTGTCTTTCCCGTTCATCGTCCTCCATGCAAATCGCCCTGCCACACGTGGAGCAGACATATTGAACATGGTTCGTCAGGCAATCTTCGGGGTTCTTAAGTGGCGTCGCCCTGTTGTCATTAGAGAAGCATTCGGGACATTTCAACTCACTCACCTCCAATATACTATTTTACGACATTGTGGCGATCTCTGTAACCCTCTGTTCCGGTGAATCTGTAATGAAATTTACATTGACTCCTCCATCCATTAGATTATAGAACCCTTAGTACAAGTAGCCCTTACATGCCGGTGATGTTATTATTGTCTCTGGAGGCGATCAGGTGGTAGACATCTTTGCCGGGTGGTTTTCGGCCCTCGGACTCAGTGAGACTTTCGACTTGGTACTGGCCAACATAGTTGTTGGAATAATCATGATAGTCGTGGCCTTTCTCTCGAAATTCCTCTTCGAGAAGCTCCTGATAAAGCCCATAGAAATCATAGTCAGAAAGTCCGCGTTCAAGTGGGACGATCATCTAATCAAACACAAACTTCTCTATAAGATAGCACTGATGATACCTGCAATAGTTATCGCTCTCTTCGCCCGGGCATTTCCTGCGATAGAGGGCTTGATCTACAAGCTGGTTACAACATACTTGATATTCATTTCGGCTGTCGTTGTTGACGCCTTCCTCGACGTCTTCACAAGCGCCTACCAGTCTCTCGAGACCTCCAGAGACAAGCCGATAAAGAGCTATATGACCGTAGTCAAGATCATGATATACATAGTGGCCGGAGTCATTGCGGTATCCGTGCTGACCGAAATCTCTCCATGGGGTATTCTGAGTGGAATTGGAGCAATGACGGCCGTTCTTCTGGTAGTGTTCAGAGATTCGCTTCTGGGACTGGTCGCCAGCATCCAGATTTCAAAGAACAATCTCGTCAGTATAGGCGACTGGATAGAGGTTCCGAAATTCCAGGCCGACGGAGACGTCATAGATATTACACTTACCACTATCAGGATCCAGAACTGGGACAAGACGATCACCACAATACCCTCCTACGCCTTGATCTCTGAATCCTTCAAGAACTGGAAGGGAATGTTTCAGGCCGGGGGAAGGCGTATCAAGAGATCGGTATTTATAGACAACTCCTCGATTCGCTTTTTAGACGACGAATTGTTCGACCGGCTTTACAGAATCGAGATTCTGAGACCTTATCTCGAAAGCAGGAAGAAAGAGATCGAGAAATTCAACACGGAGAACGAGATAGATGTGAGCGAACCGGTCAACGGCAGAAGGATGACGAATATTGGGACCTTTAGAGCATATGTGACCGCCTATCTCCGAAACCATCCCGGAACCAACAAAGACATGATAATCATGGTCAGACAGCTTCAGCCGGCAGACACCGGACTTCCACTTGAGATTTACTGCTTCAGCAAGGATACCTCCTGGGTAAACTATGAGTCATTACAGTCTGACATCTTCGATCACATCTTTGCCTCCATGCCTCACTTCGGGCTGCGCTTCTTCCAGAACCCGTCAGGGAGAGATGTAAGGGCACTCGGCGATCTCTTTGTGAGCGGCAAGATTTCCGTTCCGCGTCCTGCAGGCGGTGGCAGCTCTGCCACAATCAACAATTACGGGGATAGACCGCTTGATAATCAACAATAGCTTGTCTGCCAGTCTTCTTACTCAGAGGAAATACTCTTCTCTATATTTCCCAGCAGCGCATCGGCAGAGAAGGCAAGAAGGGCGGCAGGAATGGCTCCTTCCAGTATGAAGGCGGGATTCTCCGACACGAGCCCCGCCGTTATGGGCGATCCAAGTCCGCCGGCCCCTATAGTGGCTCCGACGGTCGCCGTCCCGATATTGATAACAACGGATATCCGTATTCCCGACATAATAACCTTCAGCGCGAGAGGAAGCTCGATCTTGAAGAGCACCTGCCAGGAAGACATACCCATGCCGTAAGCCGCTTCGCGGACTTCAGAGGGGATATTCTCGATGCCGGTTATCGTGTTCCTTACTATAGGTAGTAGTCCATATAGCAGCAGAGCCGCCACCGTGGGCTTGAACCCGAATCCAAGTAGAGGAACCGCAAGGGCAAGCACCGCAACGGGAGGAAAGGTCTGTCCGAGAGAGCTGAGATTGGAAACGAGAGGCAGATACTGCCTTCCTAGCGGTCGCGTAACGAGAACGCCGATCGAAATACCTATGACAGTTGCGAGTCCGCTTGACACAATCACCATCCACAGGTGTTCTCCCACGAGTTCCAGCAGGGTACCCCTGGGGTGAAGAACCTCCCTCTCTTCCGGAAAGAGCCATCTTAGAAAGCTCTCCCAGAGCGCCATGTTGGATATGAGCAGAATGAACGCCAGAAGAAATATCCCAAGGATTATCGGTTCTGTCTCTTTTTTTGTGTAAACCCCTTTTTGTAATGGGTTTAGGAATCAGCTTATGTACTTAGCTAATCTTTCATACTTTATCACAAGTTGAGTAAGGATCCTGGACCAATCAAGAGTTCTTACTGTCCATTTCTTTGTTATGTTCATTATTGCTAGATAAGCCATCTTTAAGAGAGAATTGTCTGTTGGAAAGACTCCTTTGTTCTTCGTTACCTTCCTCAGTTGTCTATTAACTGATTCAATGGGATTAGTTGTATAAACCAATCTTCTCAGTTCCTCTGGATATTGAAAGAAGGTTGAGAGAGTTTCCCAGTTATCCTTCCAGCTTTTTATTGACAAGTGGTATTTGTCGCCCCACTTCTCTTCTAGTGCAAGTAATGCATTCCATCCCGCCTCTCTTGTAGGTGCCTGATAAATTGTCTTGAGATCGCGTGCTAGAGGTCTACGATCCCTCCAGGTAACATATCTCATGGTGTTCCTTATCTGGTGAACTATGCACTTCTGAACCTCTGAGAATGGATATACAGCCTCTATGGCTTCTTCCATTCCGCTTAATGCATCTATTGAGAAGATTGCCACGTCTTCAACCCCGCGATTCTTCAATTCGTTGAGAATGCTTAGCCAGTAGCTTGCTCCTTCTGTTTCACTTATCCACATGCCTAGAATGTCTTTGTGGCCATTTAGGGATACTCCTAAGGCTATATAGAGTGCTTTCTTCCTTACCTGGTTGCTTTCAACGACCCTGAAGAATACGGCATCCATGTAGACTATCGCATACGCAGATTCTAATGGTCTGTTTCTCCATTCGGAGACCAGTGGCAGTATCTTGTCCGTTATCCTGCTTACGCTCTCTGCAGACAATCTGGAACCGTAGATATCCTCTATATGACTCTGAATATCTCTTACTGTCATTCCCCTTGCATACATGGAGATTATCTGATCCTCTATACCAGAAATGTCCCTCTGGTGTTTCTTCACAACAACCGGTTCAAATTCACCTTTCCTGTCTCTTGGTATCTCAAGTTCTATTTCTCCGTAATCGCTCCTAACTGTCTTCTTGCTATGTCCATTCCTGGAATTGTCAGTCTCTTTGTTCTTGTAGTCATGCTTCGAATATCCAAGCTCATCTTCCAGTTCTCCTTCAAGCATTTCTTTGATTACGTCACCAAACAATTCCTTCATTGCCTCTTGAACATCTCCGACATCTTCAAATCCATTCTTCTCGATTAACGACTTGATCTTTTCTCTGTCAAATTTCATCTTCTTTTCCCTCCAATCTTCTCTTCCATTCTAGAGGGTTTACACAATCTTCTTTACATACTCG